>JAZOLF010000001.1:0-13436 GCA_045652785.1 Candidatus Scatosoma sp.
GCCGAGCGCAACACGTTGTCTTTGACCACCGGACAAAGCCTTAGGCTTACGGGTAAGGTAATCGGTGATACCGAGAATTTCAGCAGCCGCCTTAACCTTTTGGTCAATGATGTCCTTGTGAAGTTTACGGAGTTTCAAACCGAACGCCATATTGTCGTAAACGGACATGTGGGGGTACAAAGCGTAGTTTTGGAATACCATCGCGATATCTCTATCTTTGGGAACAACGTCGTTTACAAGGTTGCCGTCGATGTAGAGTTCACCGGAAGAAATTTCTTCCAAACCTGCGATCATACGGAGCGTGGTCGACTTACCGCAACCGGAAGGGCCTACCAAAACGATGAATTCCTTATCTCTGATATCGAGACAGAAATCGAAAACTGCTTGTACACCGGAAGGGTACACTTTGTTAATGCCTTTCAGCAAAAGTCCTGACATATCTTTTTCCTCCTAATAAGAAAAACATTTTATTCGATAGTAATATTTTACTATATTTTTCAAAAAAACACAATGGGCAAAATTGACAAAGTTTCCGCGCGGCTTTGTATAGTTTGCACAAGAAACCGCCATTTCCCCCAAATTTCCCCTATCAACGCCTACACCAGCGCGCGAACAAACAAAAATACGGCGCAGCGATATGCTACACCGTAAAGTTTGCAACAAGCACCAGAACGGAGCAAGATACACGTACCAGAGCGGAGCAAGATACAAGAATAGGCAGGCGAACGCGGCTTTCCCGACGGGAGTTTACATAACGTAAACGAGCAAGGGAAACACGCAAGTTCAACGCACCTATACGCCGTTACCAACTAAAAGCACCCAAAACGGGGCAAGATACAAGCATAGGCAGGCGAACGCGGCTTTCCCGACGGGAGTTTACATAGCGTAAACGAGCAAGGGAAACACGCAAGTTCAACGCCCCTATGCGCCGTAGATTCCCTGTTTTAAGGCAACTTTTTACCAGCGGCACGGTACAACCCATACCACTCTTCTCTCGTCAATTCAACGTCCGCCGCTTTGCAAAGCCCTGCGATGCGTTCGGGGGTTGTCGAGCCCACCACCGCTTGCATACCTGCGGGGTGGCGCAAAATCCACGCCACAGCGATCGCCGCGGGGGCAACCGAATACTTTTCGGCTAAGCGGAACAACTCCGCATTCAAGGCAGGAAACGCTTCATTACCGACAAAAACGCCTTCCATGAACCCGTACGCCAAAGGCGACCACGCCTGCAAAACGATTTTATTCTTGCGGCAGTATTCCAAAAGCCCTTGCGTTCTGCCCAAGCCTTCGGCATTTTCCATATTAAAGTTCAACCCTTCGTCGATAACGGGCGAATGCATCAAGGAAAGTTGCACTTGGTTTGCCGCCACCTTAATCCCCGCCGAGCGCATCAATTCGATTTGCGCAGGGGAGAAGTTCGACACACCGAACGCGCGCACTTTGCCTTCCGATTGCAATAGATCGAACGCTTCATATACTTCGTCAGGCTCCATCAAACTATCTGGACGGTGCAAAAGCAAAATATCTAAATAATCGGTATTCATACGCTTGGCGCTGTTTTCAACGGACGCCAAAATATGTTCGCGCGAAAAATCATAATACCCTTCGCGGATACCGCATTTGGTTTGTAAAACCAAACTTTCGCGGGGGATTTCCAAATCCTTCATCGCAAGCCCGAAAATCGTTTCGCTATCCCCCTTGCCGTAAATATCGGCGTGGTCAAAAGTATTCGCGCCCGATTTCAACGCTTCGATGATGATTTCTTCAATTTGGCGCAAGGGTTTGCCTGCATAGCGCATCGCACCCATCACCACTTTGGAGCAACTTACTCCGCCAACGTCAACGTATTTCATACCATTCTCCTTGTTTATTTTGCATAATCAAAGCAATATCAATCGCTAAAAATCTTCGTTCGTATGATATTACTTTGGTCAACAGAGCAAATTATTTGCCCATCACGTCCAGTTTTTTCCAACTGCCCTGCAACCCCATCGTGTAGAGTACACGGCGGAACGCAAAGGCAGGCAACACCTTTTCCAGCCTATCAATTTCGGCACGCAAACGGCCAAAATAATCGGCAAACGAATGCGTCGGCAGCAAATATTTCAGCGCCACAAACAGCGCCATACAATCGTTATTCCCGTACATGGGTGTACCGTCTGCCTTTTTCGGGAGTTGCAATTTCGGCAACACCGCTAGCGTTTGCGTCAGACGAACGTGTGGCAAGTGCGCGCAATACGTCCGCTCGCCGTGCGCGGCAATATTACGATAGCAAACGACGTATTCCGTTAAATTACACAGGGTATCGTAGGGCAAAGCATACTCATCCGCAATTTCCTGCCCGTCCGAAGTTTTCAAAAGGCGCAAGAATTTGGACGTATTACCAAAAGTGAGCGTTCGCACCAGCGCCCAAAACGGCACGTGCTTATAAGTGTTGGCGTAGTAGGCAATATAATCCCGATAGCACGCCGCCCCCGTCTTACAAGCGTCCGCAAGCGCCGCTTTGCAGGTACCTATCATCCAGCGCACGTGTTGCAAATCGCTTGGATCGGACGTAAAATTCGTTTCCTGCAAATACTGGTTTTCGTGCACGCCGTAGTTCTTGGAAAAGACGTCGGAAAGCATCGCTTTTAGGTTGCATTCCACCTGTTGGGTGGCTTCGTAAACGATTTCACGCAACCGCTTATCAAAATCAAACAGCGCTTCGATGTGGGCGAAAGTCACCCCAGCGCGATACCGCTTTTTCTCGTCCTTAAAAACGCGGTTATATCCGACGGCAAAGTTATAATATCCTTCCCACTTTAACCGCCGCTTTGCGTGTTCTTCGTCGGGAATGGTCAACCCGTCCCGCTTTAACTTTGCAATCTGCTGATCGCTGTTGAAGTACACTTTTTGTTTTTTGGTCTTAGCCATCATCGTACCCCTATAAAAAACGGGGAGCCCATAAATGAACTCCCCACCGTTCCCGAACGTTTACGTTGCGGAAATCCTTCTACTACATTATATACAATTTGCCCGTATTTGTCAATAGGCAAACGTATTTTTCATACAACCTGGCGGGGATTACCAGATCTCTTCCGTTTCTTCGGCGGACGAATATCCGCATTCGTCGCACACTTCTATATTCTCATCGTCCGCAATCGCCAAAGAACGCATCACTTTGCCACACGCAGGACAAATCCGCAAATTCACGCCATCCACCCGCTTACGGGGCTGAAATTTTTCCGTTTCGTCAATCTCATGCAAGCGGTAATAGACGGGAACGCCCAAAGCATCTTGCAGGGTTTTCGCGATCTCGCGCCCACGCACATTGAGTTTCGACGTATGGGACATCAACTCTTCCGAAGTAAACGCATCATAATAAACGGTATCGTTGAGCGAGAGCATCGCGCGGAAGGTTTCCTGCCAAGCCTTTGTGTCGTCAAAACTGCCGTTTTCAAAGGTCGGCAAGCGATAGAGCGGAATTCTCTTTCCACAGGAAAGACAGACAAACGGACTTTCCAAAGTATGTTTTTCCGTCCACATTTCGACGCCCTGCCGTTTTTCGCAACGGCAACCGCCTTCGTCTGCATCCAAAACACGGTAGGATACGTCGAAATATTTTTCCACTTCTGCCCGTTCCCGCGCCGTAAAATACAGGTCGCTTTTTGGATCCAAAGCATCTTCATCCGCCGTGTGCACGAAGAGTGTATAAGGGTCGTTGCCGCTTGATTCCACGTCGCCGAGTATCTGCCCGCTCAACGTACAAAGGGTAATAAACCACGACAGCCTACCGTCCGCCCCTTCGATTTCCCTTCCCAAACCTTCCTTCGGCGTAAATTTCCATTCCATCAAAAACATATTTTCACCTTTCCCTTGTCAATTTTCCATCTTGAAAAGGCTGTAATATTCGCCCATGCGTTCAATCTCTACCCGACCTTGCATATAATCGACCAGGCCCGATTGAAACTCGTCCGCGTGTATCTTTTTCACCGCCACAGAGAACAGCACTTTCGCCCCGTAATCAGACGAAAGCAGGGTACAGGTGTGCGTTGAAAAGTACTTTTGCACGCTGTCAATCCCCGTGTAATCTACTTCTATCGCCATTTCGACGCAGGTTTCCAGGCTGCGTATATCCGCCACCGCAAGGTTCTCCGCCGCTGACGAAGAGTACGCCCGCACCAAACCGCCAGCACCCAACTTAATTCCGCCGAAATACCGCACGACCGCCACCGCCGTCTCAAAGAGTTTCTTATTCTTTAAAACGTCCAAAATCGGCATCCCTGCCGTACCCTGCGGTTCGCCGTCATCGGAAAAGCGTTGCAAATTGCCGATTTTATCGGCAACGAACGCAAAGCAACAATGGGTTGCAAACGGGTGTTTTGCGCGGATTTCCGCGATAAACGCCCTTGCATCTTCTTCGCTTTCGACGTGTTGCGAGTAGGTCAAAAACTTCGACTTTTCTATAATTTTTTCCGTTTCCGTTCGTCCGTGAACGGTCAAAATCGCTTTTTCCATCATCTACCGTACAAAGAAAGGCAGGATAATCCTGCCCTTCGCTTATTTAACAACAATCTTCAAATGTACTTTTTTGCCCTTATGCAACACGAATTCCGTTGCAGGGATGGGCATATTCATATCCGTCACTTTCGCATCATCGACGGAAACGCCGCCTTGTTCGATCAAACGGCGCGCTTCGCCCTTGGATTTTGCAACGCCAGCCGCCACCATTACGTCCACAACGGTAGCCACGCCTTCCACTTCTTTGGTAAGGAGTTCGGCATCACCGCCGCCGAATGCCGCTTTTGCTTGGCTTTCCGCAAGACGAGCCGCTTCTTCGCCGTGCACTTCTTTCGTGAGTTCAAACGCCAACACTTCCTTTGCCTTGTTGATACGTTCGTCGCGGTGCGCGCAAAGTTCCTTAATCTGTTCCACAGGCAAGAAGGTCAAAAGCATCATACACTTTTCAACGTCGCTATCCGCGGTATTGCGCCAGTATTGATAGAATTCATACGGCGAAGTCTTCTTTTCGTCAAGCCATACTGCGCCCTTTGCGGTTTTCCCCATCTTCTTCCCGTCGGAAGTCGTAAGCAGCGTAAACGTCATCGCAAACGCAGGTTTTTGTTCCTTAACGCGGATTAAGTTCGCGCCCGCCAAGATATTGCTCCATTGATCGTCGCCGCCGAGTTCAAGCGAACAGCCGTATTTTTGGTGCAGGTACAAGAAGTCATACGCCTGCATCAACATATAGTTGAATTCCAAGAAGGACAAACCGCGTTCCAAACGTTGTTTGAAACATTCAGCAGAGAGCATTCTATTCACGGAGAAGTGCGCCCCGATTTCACGCAAGAAGTCGATGTAGTTCAAGTCCATCAACCAGTCGCCGTTGTCAACAACGATCGCCCCATTGTCCCCTTCGAAATGGATAAAACGGGACATTTGTTTTTTGAAACATTCCACGTTGTTGCGGATGGTTTCTTTGGTCATCATGCTACGCATATCGGTACGCCCCGAAGGGTCGCCAACCATCGCCGTACCGCCGCCGATCAAAATGATAGGTCTATGCCCAGCCTTTTGCATATGCGACATCGCGATCAGTTGCATAAAGTGTCCGACGTGCAAAGAATCCGCCGTGGGGTCAAACCCAATATAGAAAAGCACGCTTTCCTTGCCCAGTTTTTCATACAGTTCGTCTTCGAATACCGTCTGCTTGATAAATCCGCGCTCTCTAAGCGTGTCCATTACGTTTTTCGCCATAATTTGCTCCTTTTTTGACAAAACAATGTTAAAACTTTGTTTTAATTTACTACATTTTCGCGCTTTTGTCAAGCGTTTGAGCGCAAGTGGCAGAATATTTTTGGCAGCAAAAACTTGACAAAATCCGTCAGGTATATTATAATGAGCCCGTCAAGTGACAAAAAAACAAGGGGGCAGGTACGCGATGAAATTTCAAAACGTCTTAGATATGTTGTTTGAACTGCTTGAAAAGCGCAAAGTGACAGCAACATACTTTGCAAAGAAGTACGGCGTTTCCGTCCGCACCGTTTACCGCTACTTGGACGAACTGCGCACCGCCCTGCCCGTGACGATATCGCGTGGTCGTAGCGGCGGCATCTCTTTGCCTGATTGCTACAAACTCCCCGTCGGTTATATGTCCAACGAAGAATACGGCGCAACGCTGGACGCGCTGGATATGGCGTACTGCGCCACGACGGACGAGCGGTATTTAATCGCCCGCGAAAAGTTGGCGGCGGAATACAAGCCCGACGAAGAAGATTTAAAGGACGACGAAGACGCAGCAAACGGCATCATTGCCATCGAGCCCGAATCCGACGCAAACCCCGAGCCCGACGTCCAAAAAACAAATGGATAAAGATTACGCATATCCCATCCGCTTTGCGGATATAATAGTACCGTACCTATTCAAAAGGACGGTATTTTTTTATGCAAAAAATTGTATTCACGGGCGGGGGGAGCGCAGGCCACGTTATCCCCAACGTAGCGCTGATCCAAGAACTGCAAAAAACAGGCAAGTACGATCTGTACTACTTCGGCACGGACGGTATCGAAAAGGAACGGATTTCCCCTTTACGCCTGCCATACTTCGCCTACCACGCGCCAAAACTCAAACGGGGACTCAGTTTTGATTCGCTAAAAAACAACCTAACCATCCCTTGCCGATTTTCCAAATCGGTGAAAACGGTGGAACGAGAGTTGAAAAAACTCCGACCCGACTTGGTGTTTTCCAAGGGCGGGTACGTCGCCCTGCCTGTTGTGACAGCAGCGGCACGGCTTAACATCCCCTGCCTGACACACGAGAGCGATCTCACACCTGGACTTGCCAACAAAATCATGGCAAAAAAGTGTCGAAAAGTGCTAACCGCCTTTCCTGAAACTGCAAAGCGGTTTTCCAACGGAATTTACACCGGGCAGCCATTGCGCGGCGAACTCTTTGGCGTATCCAAATCGACAGGCAAGAAAGCGCTTACAGACGGCACACAGCGGAAAGTCATTTTAATCTTCGGCGGCGGCAGCGGGAGCGCTCCTATCAACGACGCCGTGCGGCGGCTTGCCCCCACCCTTTGTCGGCGGTACTATCTTTTGCACGTTTGCGGCAAGGGCGGAACCATAGAAAGCAACCTTCAAAACTACCGTCAATTTGAGTTCATCCAAGACATGGGTATAGCGTATGCCGCCGCCGACCTAATCATTTCCCGTGCTGGCGCAGGGGCGGTATTTGAAACAATGGCGTTAAAAAAGCCCGCCATTTTCATTCCCCTGCAAGGGCAAACGCGTGGCGACCAGCAGGAAAACGCCCGCTACTTTGCGGAGCGCGGGCTTTGTTATACCTTACCGCAAGACCGCCTGAGCGAACTCCCGAAAGCGATTGAGCAAGCGCTGTCGGACGCAGGGCTTAAACAGCGGTTGTGGCTTGCGCCCTATTCATCGGGAACAAAACCCGCCCTGCAAGCCATTCACGATTGTCTGCGGGTGGAAAGAAAGGAATGAAACCTGCCTACGATCTGCCTGCCTACCGCCCGAAACAGCGCAAAAAAATACGACGGAAAGCCAAACTGCTTGCCGTCCTTGTCTTTTTATTCGGGAGTTTCGCACTCCTGTTTGCGGGCTTTCAACGCAACGTCACCCGCGTTTTGGTGTCCATCAGCCAAGCCACAATGCGTGCATCTACAACAGTCGCCGTCAACGACGCCGTCTATTATACTTTGTCGGACGAACTGCGCTACGAAGACTTGGTAACCGTCGAACGGGATAAGGACGGACGGATTTCATCCGTGTCCGCAAACGCCCTAAAAATCAACAAAATCGCCCGTGACACAGCGTCCATCTCACAATCCAACTTAAAGAGTTTAAGCCTAAACGGCATTCCCGTTCCGCTTGGGGCGCTTACAGGCATCGAAGCCTTCGCTGGGCTTGGTCCGCAAATCCCCTTTCGAATCATTCCCGTCAGTAGCGTTTCCTGCGATTTTTCGTCCGAGTTTGAAAGCGTAGGTATCAACCAAACCAAACACAGCATTTACCTGCACGCGATTGCGGACATCAGTATCGTTATGCCGTCACGAACCGAGCATTTTGCCGTCACTACGGAAATTTTGGTAGGCGAGTTCGTCATCGTCGGCTCCGTTCCCGAAACCTACTTACAATCAGACATCTTCGGCAAAAAACTCGACCTGTAATCCCCCTGACCCATCAGGCACTCCGTAGGGGCGATTTGAGAATCGCCCGCATAATACCCTTCCCACGCGCTCCGTCAATTTTTCTTTGTCTTTGCCTTGAATAAAAACGCCATCGCAACGGAAAAGACAATCGCCGCCGTCACCCCCGACGACGCGGCGGAAAATGCGCCCGTCACCGCACCAAACCAACCGCTTTCCGCGCCCTGAATTGCGCCGTTTGCCAGCAAATATCCAAACCCGCTAATAGGCACGGTTGCCCCTGCGCCCGCAAAATCCACCAACTTTTGGTACAAGCCAAGCCCCTGCAACGCCACCCCCACGAGCATAAAGGTCACCAAAATTTTCCCTGCCGTCAAATCGGTAAAATTAATCACCACTTGCGCAATCATACATATCAAACCGCCGACGAAAAACGCCTTGACAAAATCAAACAACAATCCCCAAATCTCTGCGAACATACACACCCCTATTACAGTATGAAAAAAGGAATGCAGGTCTATGCATTCCCTTTCTTTTTTTATTCCATCAGTCCGACGGCCAGTTGTCCTTACGGTACTTATACATCCCGTTGAAATAATCGACCACCGAAGTATTGTTTTTGATAAGCGCCACGCTGGGGTACTGCTCAGGGGGAGCGAACCCCGCGAGCCCACCAAACTTCGCCCACCAAAGTTCATTCGGGGAGAAGAACCGCTCATTCGCCAAAAGTATTTCCGCCATCGAGTACGGATACACGTGCCGTGTGTTCCGTCTTGCCTGACGAACGGAACTTTCAAACGCCGACAAACTATCCCCCAAAGCGTAATCTACCGCCTTTTGCACGCCCGTAATCTTTGTATAATCGCGCAAGGCGTCATCGGTATAAGCAAAGCGTAAAAACGCCTGCGCAAGCGGCATCTTCCAACTTTCCACGTTCGCTTTAATGAACGCCGAAGAATGCAAACAATCGACCATAGCGCCGTCCGACCAGCGGTGTTTCGTCACCATTGGTGACGGCATCCAAGCAAACCGCTTTTCTTTGAGTTCCGTAGAGCGTTCCGCCATCAACGTTTCATCCGCGCCTTCAAACCAAGTGCCATCGACAATCATCGCGATTTGTTTCCCGTTGTCCAACCCGTCTGCAAACGCCTTGCGCAGGGCGGTTTGGGATTTGGTAAACTCTTTGGTGTACTTCACACTTCCGCGATATCCGTTCTTCGAATCGGTCAGTTCTTCGATCAGTTCTTCGATAAAATCAAGCGCGTAATAATTCCCCGCCGAACGAGCCAACTCATAGCCGTTTTCGGGGGTAATTTCGGTAGACTGTTCATCCGCCGCAAACCCGCCGTTTTTAATCACGCCCAAGTTCGTCGCCGTCCCTTCCAGCGTATAATTGAGCATCGTTTGTTCGTATCCGTTTTCCGCCGCCGCTAAGGTTGCAGCAAGCCAAGTCAGGTACTTATCATACTCCGACGCACTCCACAAAACGGGCACGTTCCCGTCCTGCGCAATACGGCGGCAAAGGGCAAAAAAATCATCCTGCGTGACGGGAAGTCCGTCATCCCAAGTCCCCTTTGTTTCATCCGCGCCAAGGGTTTTTACCCCACCCATGTCCGCAATGAAAGGTTTTTCATCCGTTCCGTCTGCCGAAAAGTAATACCCTTTGTCTTCAAACAAAGTTTGGTTATACACAAACCCCACCGAGCCAAACCGATCAGGCAAAGCATAGTACACCGACCGTCCGTCTTTTTCGATAGAGTAATACGCCTTCTGGCTTTCCGTCAACTTGCTTTTAATCGACCGAGTTTCCGTTTCACTTTCGTTGACAAGGCTTGTCAAATCGGCAAGCGCGCCCCCTTTTTGGAGCATACGAACGTCTGCATCAAAGGCAAAATAGACTTCATCGCGATTTCCCAAAACCTGCTGCGCATCGTTTTCAAAATCGGACGCGACGTTATGGATTACCACTTGTACACCCTGTTTCCCTTCTTCCCAACAGGTATCCTGCGCGTGCAAGGTTTCAAATTCCGTTTTTAAGGCATTCAGCCATTCCATATCTTGGGTATAGGCGCTGTTATAGACGTAGAGTTGCGTACGCAATTCATCGTCCTTTTCCACGGGATAGACGGGCGTAGAGCCCCCTTGTCCGCCGCAGCCAACACCGACGAAAAGCAACACACCGCCAAGCAAGCACGCCCCGATTTTCATACCCTTTTGCTTCATACCTACTCCTTCCAAATGTTCCAGCCGCATCGCGTTTTAACGTCTGCGTTTGACACGTTTTGGATTTTTCAACCTTGTTGACGGCTGCAATCTTTTTTGCAACCTGTATTAAGTATAGCACTATTTTGTTGATTTTGCAACAATTTTACGCAATTATTTTTAGCGCGCCCCCGCCCCTTTCCCCGCACAAAACAAAAGTAGTTTTCACCACGTAAACCGCGCCCACACCAACCGTCCAAAAAAAGAACACGCTTTTTGCGTGTTCTAATGTCACTCCCTTTCAATAGAAACGGCGTGAGAGATACAAGGAATACTCTCACCCTGCCCGCTGGATACGGTGGACAACAGCGCCCCCGTCGCGGCAAACAAAATCCGTCGAACGTTCCCGTTTTTCATCTTATCGTACAGATAGGAACCAAGCACCACCGCGCTGCAACCTGCGCCGCTGCCCCCTTGAAACTCGTCTTCTATCACGTTATAGACAATCTCGCCGCAATCGACGTGGTTCTTCTCCACATCCAAGCCTTTCTCCCAAAGCAAGTCCTTCATCAAGCGGCTGCCGAGTGCGCCCAAATCCCCCGTGACTATGAGATCGTAATCATCTACGGCGCGTCCCAAATCCCGCAAGTGCGTCAACACGGTATCCGCCGCCGCAGGCGCCATCGCCGCCCCCATGTTGTTGACGTCGGTAATGCCGTAATCCACTACTCGCCCCAAAGTTGCGGCGGTGATCGACAGGCAAATTTCGCCCGTTTTCGACGAGTTTTCCCTTACCATGTCCGTAATGAGCATCGCCCCCGCCCCCGTCACCGTCCATTGTGCTTGCGGCGGCCTTGTATTGCCAAGTTCGAGCGGATAGCGGTATTGCCGCTCCGCCGACGAGAAGTGGCTGCCCGTTGCCGCCACCACTCTCTTTGCATACCCGCCGTCTATCAGCGTTGCCGCCACAGCCATACTCTCCGCCATCGTCGCGCAAGCGCTATAAACTCCCAAAAACGGAAAGTCAAAATCCCTTGCCGTAAACGATGCCGAGATAATTTGGTTGAGCAAATCCCCCGAAATGAGCAGGTCAATATCCCGTTCTGTCAAGCCTGCATTTTGGATGGCTTTTCGAACGGCAAAGGTCAGCATTTTGCATTCTGCCTTTTCGTAGGTATCTTCCCCGAATGTATCTTCGAGCAGCGCTTTATCCACATACTTACCCACCACACCCGCGCTTTCTTTCGGTCCTGCAATCGTACCCGTCGCCACAATTTTCGGTCTATTTTTAAATACCAACGTATGCCCTTTCATAGAATAAGTATGGCATTTTTTTCTATTTTTTATACAAAAAAACACGCAAAAAATGCGTGTTTTTCGTCGTTTTTTAAGCGTTTTTTTGCTATTTTTACAGGTTTTCTTGCTGTTCTTTGCCCCAAAAATTACTTAATAACCCCTTTTTTCAGGATAATGTTGGCATAAACGGCTTCTTCCCCCGTTGCAATCACCCCATACGCCTGCTTCGCGCGTTCATAAAAAGCAAAGCGTTCCAGGTTGCCCACACGCAAATTATCATCGTTTGCATTCGCCACGGAAAAATATTCCGCCCAAATGGTCGGGGTCGGGTCGTTCCCCACCGTTTGCATCAGCAAAAAGTTTTCATCCGCGTAGGTATCCAAAGGAATAAGTTTCAAGATCGCATCCAACATTTGCACACCACCCAAGCCGTCCGCACGAATACAGCGTTTCCCGTAATTTTCCGCAGGGAAATTCGCATCCGCAATTACGATTTCGTCGCCGTGCCCCATTTCGGAAAGCACTTTCAACAGTTCGGGTGAGATCATTTTCGGCACGTTTTTTAACATAATTACAACTCCTTACGTCTTTATTATGCCTATTATAACACATCCCCAAGAAAAAATCCATAGGTTTTGAAAAATTTGTGGCAGATTTTGCAAGAAAAAACGCGTTGAACGGACATTCAACGCGTACATGGGTGCGTAATTCTATCTTTTATAGGAGCAAATACAGCAGCCCGACAACCGCCCCCGAAAGCACCCCAAAAACGATAATCGGCCCTGCGACAATGAACATTTTTGCCGCCATCCCGTAGATATAGCCTTCCGTTTTAAACTCCATTGCGGGCGAGCAAACGCTGTTTGCAAACCCTGTAATCGGCACAATCGAGCCCGCCCCTGCGTGTTTCCCGATGCGATCATAAACGCCAAAGCCAGTCAAAAGCGTTCCCAAAAATATGAGAACCATACTCACCGCCCCCGAGAGTTCGTCCCCCGAAAGCCCAAGCGCCTGCTCAAACATCACCCGAATAAACTGACCAACGCAGCAAATCAAACCGCCCACCAAAAACGCGCGTAAGCAATTTTTAAAATGCTTGGTCGGTGGGTCAAAAGAATGGACGTAATCAATATAATTTTGGTTATAGTTTTCGTGATCCTTGCCCGTCATTTTCCGTCCTTGCCCCCTTTCCCTTGCGGATAGAAAGTTTCCCGCTCCATCAAATTTGCCATTGTGTCCCGCTCAACATTCCGTTTCATACCATAAGTTTTGGCAAACGGCAATTTTTTATACAAAAAAAAGACGAAGTTCCCTTCGTCCTTTTCTTTTTCGATTAGAATTCCGTTTTCGTTTCGCGCGAGAACAATTTTTTAATGAGTTCATCACAACGTTCGCGGTTGGTTTTGCCGTTGGAATCGCCATAGCAAAGTTCATACACCGCATCGGTGAGCGGCATTTCCACGCCGTATTTTTCGCCCAGCATCTTCATCGCCGCGCTGGTGGGTACACCTTCGGCGAGTTTGGGGAACTTTTCCCCTTTCACCAGCAAGTTCCCAAAGCCGCGATTGTGGGAATAAGGGCTAAACAGCGTCGCTTCGTAATCGCCCAAGTGCGCCAAGCCAAACGCGGAGAGTTCATTTCCGCCCATCGCCTTGATCAAACGAGCCACTTCCCAAGCGCCGCGCGCCATCAACGCGCCTTTAAGCGCCCCGTAGCCGCAACCGTCCAAAACGCCCGCAACGATGCCCATAACGTTCTTTGCCAAGTCGGGTCGTAGCCATGTCG
>JAZOLF010000002.1:0-2669 GCA_045652785.1 Candidatus Scatosoma sp.
TCTTACCATAGCGAAGATATTTTTTGATATAGATATTTTTGCCTTCAACACCTTCGGTCAAGCGTTGTGCGAGCGACGAAGACGAAGTTGACATCGACAAAGTTTCCCCATCGGGCAATTCTTCTTCGCCCTGGAAACTGAAACCAGCACCAGAAACGCTACCTTGCAAGCCCATAAACCACACCGCACCATCGGTGGGCAAAGTTTCGGGCGCATAATTATCGAACACGTACAAGCCGTAGCCGGTTTCGCCTTTATATTCCGCGGTCGAAACCACTTTCACGGAAGAGCCGCTTACCGCAGAAATTGCGGTAGAGATCATGTACGGCGTATCGCTGACAACAATCGTATTATATGCGTTTTCATGTTGAACGTTGAAATAAATACTTTCATCGTCCGCAGCAAGAGCATCGTCATTATCAATGATTTGCACACTCACGTTCGAGAAGTCGATCACGTCGTCTTGGTCGAAGACGAAATCAAGCGACGCATCTTTCGCCACGATAACTTCTTGCGTTTGAACGGGAACTTCCACACCGTCCACGAACAAACCGAGTGTCAACACGGTATCTTCCTGCGCACCATAAACGGCAACGTTGCCCTTTACTTGGATATGCGCACCAGCAACCGCAACGTCCAAAGACGAAATGCAGGCATTCACTTCTTTGTTTGCGATGTTGACAACTTCAATATTTTCAACCGTTTCATATTCGGTATCGGTGATCAAGTACACATTTACGCCAGGATTAGACGTGAAATACGTTTGCACCAAAGAGATTGCGGACGACAAGTCCACGGACACGTAACCAGGCTTGATCGCGGAAACGAGTTCCAAAACTTCTTCCTTTTCACGGCTCTTTTCGCAAATAATTTCGGTATTTTCCGCAACGTACACAACGGAGTACACGCTCCCGTTTACGGAGTTTTCCACCGTTTGGCTAATATACTCTTTTGCCAAATCCAAGCGTGTCTTTTCGCCGTTGTCCATATTCATACTTGCGGATGCATCGACGATGAAACACATTTCTTTCGCCTGGTTGGGCAATACCACGATGGGTTGCGCAATCGCGAAGGAAATAGCGGTAACCGCGATAATTTGCAAAATCAAACTAATGAGCCCTGCAATCGGGTTAACCTTTTTCTTTCTCTTCAAGAACTTTTCCGAAAGTTCCCACAGCCACGTGGAAGGAACGGTTTGTTCGGTGTATTTATTCTTAATTAAGTAAATGATGATCAAAATAGGAACGCCGACCAAGCCGATCAGCCCCAAAGGATACAAAAATTTCATTTAAGCACCCCCATTGCCACCAAGTTCTCAAAGAAGATTTTTGTCACCGAATCTTCTGCGGAGACAAGCAAATAATCGCCGCCGCGCGCACCGACGTAATTACGGATACGGCTGGTCGCCCATTCGAGCGCCTTTTTATAAGCGGTAATAATTTCCTTATCAATGTGCTTACGATAGAAACGGTCTTGGTTTTCCGAGTCAAAGAAATGCACTTTCCCGCGTACTTGGGGCAGCAATTCTTCTTTGGAAAGGATTTGCATACAAACCACGTGACGTTTTTTATCGGACAAGTGGTCGATTGCCGTTTCAAAATCGTGGTCGGTCAAGAAGTCGGACAAAATTACCGACATCCCGTCGCCATACCCTACCGAAGAAGGCAAGATGGCGTCGGTGACGCAGCAATCGCCCGAGAATTCGATATCATTGAGTTTCAATATCGAATGGATATAGGCGTCTTTGCCGATCATCCCAGCGATGATTTCTTCTACTTTATTTTCCCTGACCGCAAAGATGGACACTTTATCCATTTCGCATACGGAAAGATAGGCAATAGCCGCAGCAATGCGGATTGCCTGCAACGCCTTCGTACCGTCGCCATATTGCATGGAACGGCTGGCGTCTATGTAAATTCTCGTATGCATTTGTCTTTCGTCAAGGTAGAGTTTCAAATACAGCTTATCGAACCTTGCAAAGGCATTCCAGTCAATTTTTGTAACGTCGTCGCCTGCGATATAATCGCGGTAGTCGGCAAACTCACAAGAAGAACCGAAGGTTTTACTTTGTCTGTTCCCGCCGAACATCCCGGCAACGTTATTTTTGACAAGCATTTGCAATCGTTCAAGTTGCTGCAAGAACTCTTCATTGATTGCCAATTCTTTTGCCATATTATCTCACTTATTGTTTCTTACTTGGTTTCCTTGATCAACAGGCCGATAACGTCGTCAACGGTAAGGTGATCGTTGATTGCGCTGTAATTGATTTTAATTCTATGGCGCAATACAGGGTAAGCCAAAGCGTTAATATCGTCGTAGGAAACGTTGTAGTTGCCGTTCATCAACGCACGTACCTTTGCGCAGGTGATAAGCGCTTGCGCAGCACGGGGGGATGCACCGTACTTAATGTACTTTTTCGCGCATGCAGGCGAAGTAGCCAATTCAGGGTGCGTTCCGGAAACAAGGCGCATGGTATATTCCAAAATTTCGTCCATAACGGGAACGGTGCTTGCCAACTTACGCATTGCCATAATGGTTGGCCCGTCAATTACAGCGGTAGCCGTTTCATCCATGGTGATTTGCGTCATGTTAACGATATCTTTTAATTCGTCCATCTTGGGAAATTCCATGATAAGTTTCAACATAAAACGGTCCATTTGCGCTTCGGG
>JAZOLF010000003.1:0-15480 GCA_045652785.1 Candidatus Scatosoma sp.
CTGGAATGCCTATATCTTAACTTCGCTACCCGAATTCGAACGTTGGTTCGGCAAAAATGCCGATAAAAAGAAAAAATTATCCAACGCCAACCTGGTTTGCGGTTTGTATTCCTATTTCGGCAAGCCGCCCAAGCAAAATTAACCGAATTTTCTCAACTTTTTTATGCTTACCTTTATTGCCCCGCAAAAAGCGGGGCTTTTTTGCGACATTTTTGAATCTTCTTTACCGATTTTTGAGAAAATACCGCCTTTGTTCTTATTTTTATAAAGTTTATAGCGCACTTTTATTTTATTTTTATGTATTTTAGGTTGATTTTATCAAGTAAAATTAAAAATACCCTTTATTTTTACGCATACATAACAAAAACAGCAAATTTGTGTTGACTTTCCGCGCGCGCATGCCTATAATTAGAGTATATTTTTAAACAAAGGCAGGTTTTTATGACGCACATCCCAGCAATTTTCGGTGAAAACGTATTTAACGACGGCGTAATGCGCAGTACACTCCCCAGCGAAGTGTATAAATCGTTGAGAAAAACCATCGACGAAGGCAAAACGATTGATATGAATATCGCGGATTCGGTTGCGAACGCGATGAAAGACTGGGCGCTTTCCAAAGGGGCAACCCATTATACCCACTGGTTTCAACCGCTCACCAACTTGACGGCAGAAAAACACGATAGTTTCATTGAACCCGTTGGCGGCGATGCAATTATTATGCAACTTACAGGGAAATCACTCATCGTTGGCGAACCCGACGCATCGTCTTTCCCGTCGGGGGGCTCTCGTGCAACCAGCGCGGCACGCGGTTATACCGCTTGGGACCCTACTTCCCCTGCATTCGTCAAGGACGGCACGCTGTATATCCCCACCATTTTTGTCTCCTACACAGGGGAAACGCTGGATAAAAAAGCGCCCCTTTTGAAATCCATGAGCGCCATCGACCGCGCCGCAAAACGCTTGCTTAAATTGTTTGGCATCGAGCCGTACAAAGTAAACACCACCGTCGGCCCCGAACAGGAATATTTCTTGGTCGATGAAAAAGTATGGGCGCAACGCCAAGACCTGGTGCTTACAGGCAGAACGCTGTTTGGCGCGCCTGCTCCGCGCGGACAAGAACTCGAAGATCATTACTTCGGTTCACTCAAACCCCGCGTTGCGGCATTCATGCAGGATTTGGATGAAAATTTGTGGCGGCACGGAATTCTCTCTAAAACCAAACACAACGAAGCCGCTCCCGCGCAACACGAACTCGCGCCCATCTTCACCACCACCAACGTAGCGGTTGACCACAATCAGTTGACGATGGACATTATGAAAAAAGTGGCGCAAAAGCACGGTTTGGTCTGCCTGTTGCACGAAAAGCCTTTCGTTGGTATCAACGGGAGCGGCAAGCACAACAACTGGTCGCTCTCCACAACAGGTATGAACTTGTTAGACCCTGGTGAACACCCCGAAACGAATACGTTGTTTATGCTCATTCTCGCCTGCATCATCAAGGCGGTGGATAAGCACCAAGGGATTTTACGCGCGTGCGTTGCATCGGCGGCAAACGACCACCGTTTGGGCGGCGGCGAAGCGCCCCCTGCCATCCTTTCCGTATATTTAGGGGATGAACTCGGCGCGCTTGTTGACTCCATTGTTTTAGGGAAAAACTACACCCCGCATAAGACGATAAAAGGGAGCATCGGTGTTCCAGAAAGCCCCATTTTCCCCATCGACTCGACGGATAGAAACCGTACTTCGCCTTTCGCGTTCACGGGCAATAAGTTCGAATTCCGTATGCTCGGCTCGTCCGCGTCCGTTGCCGACCCCAACATTGTTTTGAATACCATCGTCGCAGAAGCCTTTGCCGAAGCGGCGGAAAAACTTGAAAAAATGTTAAAGACGCAACCCTTAGAAGACGCCGCAAAAGTTTATACCGAAAAGTTACTCAAAAAGCACCACCGCATCATCTTTAACTACAACGGCTATGGTCCTGAATGGGAAGAAGAAGCGGCACGCAGGGGGTTGTTGAACCACAAAAATACCGCAGACGCTGTTGAAGAATGGTTCAAAAAGGAAAGCATCGACGTCTTCCTTCGTCAGGGCGTTTACACCAAAAACGAAGTGTTGGCACGCGCTAAAATACAACTGGAAAACTACGTCAAAACGGTACTCGTCGAAGCAAAAACCACTATTGATATGGCAATTGGGCAAATTTATCCCGCCGTTTCCGCTTACGTTTCCCGCCTTTGCGAAAATTTGACAATAAAAAAAGCGACGTTCTCTTCCATCCCCACCGCCAGCGAAGAAGCACTCATCAAAGACCTGGCTACCGCAAATGAGAATATGCTCGCCTGTGCGCACGCACTCCGCGACAAAATTGCGGATATCCCCAAAGATGAACGGGATGCCGCTCTTCGCGCCGCACACGTGATCGTACCTGCGATGGAACTCGTGCGGAAACACGCCGACGCCGCGGAAAAACTTTGTGCCGCAAACGTTTGGCCCTTTCCCAACTATTACCAACTCCTTTACAGCGTAAAATAATCCCGCCGTCTTGACGAAATAAGCCTTTTATGGTACAATAAAGAAAATTACCAAAGAAAAGGGATGTACTATGTTAGATTACACCAAAGCGGCGATTTCTAAAACGCTGGAAGATTTTAAAAAGATCGGATACTCCTTTACGGTGCTATTCAATATAGCCTATATCGGATATTTAATCTACGTTCTTTGCGCAAACCACACCTTTTTTGTTACCAACATCATTTTGTTGTGCATATCCACGGCGTACCTACTCTTTTATCTTATCATCACACGGTTCGGAAAGGATTTGGACGGCCACAAGTCGGAGAAAAAGAGCGTCAACAATATCGTCAAATGGGCAAAATACGGCATGAAAATTTACACGCTGGGGACGATGCTTTATAGCATCGCGACCATCCAAGAAACCGTCAATGGACTTCAACTCATTTTGCTGACGTTGCAAATCCTTTGCTTTATTTTGCAAATACTTTTCACGCTGGTTTGCTACGTTATCGAAAAGCGGCTGGAAATGTTTAAAGTGGCTCTGGATATGGACTGGCAGGAGTTTAAAAAACCCGTTACAGCGGTCGAAAATTTCTTCAAAAGAGTATCTGGAAAGGAAGTTGAACCCAAACCTGCCCCCACCAAAACACAAATCATGCTAACGGAACGCGCGCAGGCAAGCAAGGAACAAACCAAAGCCAAAAAGGCGCAGGATAAGACAGAAAGGAAAGAACGAAAGCAACAACTCCGCGAAGAAAAGAAAGCGGAAAAAGCGGCAAAGAAAGCCGCCAAAAAGGACAAATCAGCAGCCCTGCCGCCACAAGCGGAAATTGCCGCAACAGACGGGCAGGATCAATAAAATTAACAACAAAAAAGAGCAAGCGAAACATCGCTTGCTCTTTTCTTTTTTACTGCTTAGCCGAACATAAAGGGGTTTTGTTTGTCCGTTTCCCCTTCGTCGCTATTACTGTCGCCAACCGACGTGCGAACCAAATCTTCCGTCACCCAAAGGATTCGTAAATCCAAAATTTCGTATTCTTTTTTCATTACGATTCACCCCCAGTAAAAGCACCTTGCGCCGTCAGGACGTACAAACACAAAGCCTGCATCGTCGCCTTTAATTCCGCAGACGCGTTCGGGTTATTCAAAACCGTGTACGCATAACCCGCAACGCTGTAATTGAACGCATAGGTCACGTCTTCGCCGCCCGCGGATTTACCGCTAACGGAAATCTTGAACGACTCTGCTAATTCGCTAATCGCCAAGCCCGTTTCAGCACCGATTTCTACAAGCCAAGTATTTTCCGCTTTCGCCTTTACGGGAGCAACGGTTTGGCCGTTTACCGCAAACGTGTAATCATCCACGTTGCCGTTTTCAACATAGAAGTAGAAACGCATACGCGTACCCGCGTCAAGCATCAAAGTCGCGCCCGTAAACGATACACCGTCCACTTGTTGCGAATTTGGATCTAAAGTCGGTTTCAATGCCGCAATTTCTTCCACGTCGGACGTCATAACGTCTTGGATCATCGCTTGGCTTTCCGCAATCGTCGCCTCCGACGAGAGCATAAGGTCAGCAAAATCATACGCCGTTTCTTCCCCGAAGAGTACCGCGGACGCGTTGCAGTAGTTCGCCGCCGTCAAAGCAAGGTCGAGCAGCGCTTTGCAGTTTTCCACGATTTGTTCTTGTTCCGACAAATCTTCCGCCGTATAAAGGGGTTCGTTCGTTTCTTCGTTTACCGCATTTTCCGCAATTGCCGTAGCAATTTCCGCATATCTTGCGGTTTGTTCAACCACTTGTTCGGTCGCGAAAGTAATCGCTTGTTCAAAATACGCTTTCAAAGTGACAGGCGTTTCACCAACCGCCACGCCGCCAAGATAGATATCCATCATCACGGGCGTGGATTTCCAAACGTAGTTGCCGTTGTAGAATTCCAAACGAATTTCATCGTTGTATTCGTGCGCCATCAAACGAACGGTAGCAACCATTTGATACACGCCGTTTTTCATAACCGCGTCTTTTACAGAGAACAGTTGGGTTTCATTATCGCCGATCGTCAAGTACACGTAGCCTTCCGATTCCGTATAGAATTTTTCCGCGAATTCGCAAGCAAACGTGAGTTCCAAATACCCGTTGATATCCATCGCAAAGGATTGCGCCGTTGCCGTTGCAAACAATGCGTCCGCGCGTTCCTGCGTCATCATAACCAAGTTGCCGTAAGCGTTATAGATGAACACGTAGCCTTCCGCCGCTTTCAAGTTCGCATCGCGGTTTGCAACCACCTGTTCTTCGCCCTTGATAGTAAGCAACAAAGCATCCGTCATTTTTACGTCGTCTTCAAAAACAACCGACGCCTGTTCGGTATGATAGAGAATGCCCGACATCGTGAGTTGGACTGTTTCGCCGTTTTCATCTTCATACTCCGCCAACAACAGTTGGTCAACGTTGATTGCAATATCGCCCGTAATCGTCACCGACGAACCGACAACCAACCCAGAGCCGCTACCGCCCAACGATTTCAACATATTGTAAGCCTCAACAATGAGTACTTCCGCCACCTGATCACTCGTAGGACGTTGGTTTTCGGGGATCATCGACAAGACCATATCGACAATCGCCAAACCGCTCAAACCCATATTAATTCGAAGATCGCCGATTTCATTAATGCCGTCCGTACCGTAGATAACAACACCCGTACCCACCGCGTTGACAACCGCATTCTTCACGGACGCGTCACCCGAGATAGCCACGACCCCCGCATACGCGCCGCTAATTTCGCCGTTGCTAATATCCAGCACCGTATGCTTTGTCGCCAAGCCACCTGTTTCATAAACCGAAGATGCAACACCCAGCATCAACCCGTGCGCGCTACCGCGTTTCATATAAAACTTGCCCAAATTGATAACGCCAATGGCTGAATACAAGTTGCCGCCGTCCAAAGTAAACGTACCCATGTTTACAACAGCCGTCATGTATTCAAACTGGTTTTCCATAACAGCCGAAAGATCGTCGCCAAGCGATGCAAACACCGTACCCGTTTGATCTTTCGAACAGTCGCAAATCACCAGTTCCGCCGCATATTCTACCGTAAACATTGCAGGGAAAATCGTTTGCTTTTCCGCTTGCGTAGAATAAAGCATTTTGCCGTTCAAGCACACGGTCAATTTTACAAGGTGAGGAATGATAATATCCGTTGCCATGTACGTATCTTGCGTTAAATACACCGCAATTTCCGTACCACGGGGGAAGTTCAATCTTCTTTGTTCGTCCAAGTATGGATCAAATCCGTCCGCGCCAAGCGCTACCGCCGTAATATGGGGAGAGATACACGTACAAGCGTGTCTTTCCAACTGCACAAACGATTCGTTGCTCAATTTTGTACAATCTACTTGACGGTATTTCGCACCTTCCGCCAACAAGACCGACGTTTCGTTTATGAGCATATTGAAACCGTTGGTACAAATGGTTACGTCCCTGGACGCAGAAAGGTACATCGTCACTTGCGTAAAGTCAACGTCTTCCATGAGCGCGTAATATCCGCTGTCCAACGGAATCGTCGCTGTGCCGTCCAACGAAAACGCTTTCGCATACGCCGCAAGCGAATCCACAGCCGCCTGTTCTACCCCGTAACATTCTTTCAAACTACACTCTACGCAAACGTGGCCCGAACAATCAAAAACATAAATTTCGCCTTCACACTTAACGTTGAACTCATAGCCGTTTTTACAAATTACCGCAACCGTATTTTCGGGAAGAACAATCTTTTCGCCCCACGAAATATCCTGTCTTAAATACGCATACAAGAAAGTAGGCGGCGCAGGTTCTTCCGTTTCAGGAGCATCCGTTTCATCTCCGTCTTCCAAAACGCTTTGTACAGGCGCAAACATTTGCATAATTACGTCTTCAAACGACGCTTGCGTTAAACCCATTTCATTATTCACGGGCATCATAGGACAATTATGCACCGCCGTTAACGGATCGGGCTTGCTTTCGTCGCAAGTATAACTTATCGTCGCACCTGCTTTCTTGAAAAATTCCGCCGTTTTTTGAACCGTTACTTGATTCTCCGACGTCACGCTGTTATTGAAACAGATATTCGTTTGAGTAGGATACAAAAGCTGTACCATCGGTTTTTCACCGCCAAGAATGGGGGCATAATCCACACCGTCTTCAATCACGTATGTACCAGCAGGCAACAACAACGGCTGTAATTCTACAGGCGGAGTTGCAGGTTCATCCATCACGCCTTCTTCCACAACAGTTTCCGTAATTTGACCTTCCTGTAAGGAAGAATCCCCTTCTTGGTTTTCTGCGGCAAGGATTTGCGACCATTCTACAAGCGCATTTTTGTTTTGATACAGGTAGGCAAACTCTAAATACCCAGCCGAAAGCCCCATCGCTTGATCAATGAAATGGTAGCAGTTATGGGAAGAACATTCGTAGGTGTAGAACCCACCCCAGTCTTTATCCTTTATTTCTGCACCATAGTTGCCAAATTGTAACGTGTAACTGTTCAAACAAATCCCTATATACACGTTCTTACCGACTGTGAAGTTGCCCGTCAACTCATAATTGCTCAATAGGTGGTACGTGTAGAACGTCGGAACGTCGTGATCGACTCTCCACCGCGACATAGCATCTTCGATTTCATGCGGTTTATCGGAGCGTTGCTCCAAACCGTGGGACGCAGAGTCCGCATAGGTATAAAATCCATAACCGCAATCATGGGTATCCGCCGTAAAGTCAAAATCACCGTTACACGCCGTCAAAACAGACGCCATCCCTACGGACACCGCCAAGGTTAAAAATACTTTCCAAATCTTTTTCACAAGCATATCCTCCTGTTAAAAAGTACACAAGTTTTGCAGGGCTCTCTTAACCCCCTACAAGACAAAGCCAAATCTCGAAAGTTTATCGCCATATTCGATAACAGCAATCGAAAAAATCGTTTATAAGGCAATTTATAATCAATATAATAGAATTATATTGTGCACATACTATACCCCATTACCCCCTATTTGTCAAGCATTTTTAATACAATTTTGAATATTTGTTGTAAAATTTCACATTTTTTCAATTTTTCCTAATTTTTTCTTTTTCCGTCGAAAAAATTTCAAAGAAATTTTCTTGCCCGAAAAAAAGTGTGAGCGCGCGTATAGCAACCGTCGATTTTCGTCGATATGCAGAGATGTACTTGTTCCTTTTATCATTTCATAACATCCCAAAAAAGCGCGCTAATCTTCCGCTTATCCAAGCCCCCCGACAACCGACAAAGAAACCGCCGCACACGCCCTCTATTTTACCAAAAAACGGCGTTGTTGACCGCCCTTAACGAGCCCAAAAAAAGCGAAAAAGAAAGGAGCAGGTACTTTATGCCATGTGCATACCTGCCCCGATTTTTATATTATTTTATGCGGCACCTTGGATAAAAATGCCTGTTTTTTTGTAATTATTCTTCGCGGAATTGATAACGGTACAATTCGGCATACACGCCGTCCTGTTCCACCAAAGTTTCGTGCGATCCGCGTTCGGTAATTTGTCCGTCTTCAATGACCAAAATTTCGTCCGCTTTCTTGACCGTGGAAAGCCGATGCGCTACGACAATGGTCGTTCTGCCTTTCGCCAGTTCGGAAAGCGCCGCTTGCACCTGCATTTCCGTCATGTTGTCCAACGCGCTGGTTGCTTCGTCCA
This sequence comes from Candidatus Scatosoma sp., assembly GCA_045652785.1. Taxonomy (GTDB): domain Bacteria; phylum Bacillota; class Clostridia; order Christensenellales; family Borkfalkiaceae; genus Scatosoma. Next base: position 8,206 of record JAZOLF010000003.1, read on the forward strand.
AAATCAAAATGGACGGGTTTTTCAGGAACGCTCTCGCAATCGAAATCCGTTGTTTTTGACCGCCAGATAACTTCACGCCGCGTTCACCTACTTCGGTGTCGTATCCCTTTTCTAAGCCCATTACAAAATCGTGAATGTTCGCCCGTTTTGCCGCCGCAATCACTTCTTCATCCGTCGCGTTCGGGCTGCCGTACAAAATGTTTTCTTTCACCGTTCCCGCAAACAGGAAAACGTCCTGCGCCACGAGCGCAATTTTCGCCCGCAATGTTTCCGCCGACACGTCGTCAATATCCACGCCGCCGATGGTGATTTTACCGACGTCACGCTTATAAAAGCGTGGTATAAGGTGACATATCGTCGTTTTACCACCCCCGGACGAGCCGACAAGCGCCAGCGTTTTGCCCTGTTTGGCGGTAAAGGAAATCCCTTTTAACACTTCGTCTGTCGCACCCGTTTTGTAGGCAAAGGTCACGTCTTCAAACACCACATCCCCTTCCATTTCCGATTGTATCGGGTTTTCAGGTTCATACTCCCCTTTCGTGTCCATCACTTCACAAAAACGATTGAAACCCGTCATACCATCTTGGATTTGTTCAAAGAGAATTACCAACGTACGGATCGGGGAAAGCAACTGCGTAATGAACAAAATGTACGCCGTGAAATCTTCTACTTTGATTTTTCCGTAGTAGAACATCAACCCGCCGAACACCAGCGCCAACAGGTACAAAAAGTCGTTGAAAAACGTCATACCGCTATGGAACAACCCCATCGCTTTATACGCTTCGCTGCGCGCCGCCTTAAAGTTGCCATTCACGGCGTCAAACTTTCTGCATTCTTCTTTCGCGGCATTGTACGCTTTCGTCACGCGCACCCCCGTCAAAGACGATTCGATCTCTGCATTGAGTTCCGCAACTCGCTTTCGCGAGTTGGTAAACGCCTTTCCCATCTTCACACGGGCAAAGCCAGCAAACAAAATCATCAAGGGAATATACAACAACACCGCCAGCGCTAACCAGCCGTTGATGGTAGTTAAAATCACCAACGCACCGATGATGGACAAGCAGGAGTTAAACAAATCTTCTGGGCCGTGGTGCGCAAGTTCGGATACTTCAAACAAGTCGTTTGTCAAACGGGACATCACGCTGCCAGTTTTGTTTTCGTCGAAGAAGGAAAAGGACAGCGTTTCGATATGGCGGAATAAATCCCTGCGCATATCCGCTTGGATTCGCACACCAAGCACATGCCCCCAGTAGCCGACGACATAACTCAGCAGGGCTTTCACAATATAGATCCCCGCCAAGACAATCGACCAAGTGATAATAAACTGCAAATCCCTGCCTTCCACCGCGGCGATAATGTCCCTTGCGATCATCGGGTAGAACATATTACACGCCGATATCAAAAAAGAACAAATCAGGTCGATGGCAAACAGCCTTTTGTGTGGCCTATAATAGGCAAAAAAACGTTTAATTTTTTTCATATTTTTTCTCTCTTTTTATGCAAAAAGCGTACGCACGGTACGCCTTTATTTTGTTTCATTCTTACCGTTCAACGCGTACCTGTATGGGGGTTTTTGCGTTTTACCGTTGTAAATTAGGAAATTTTCCGTTTAAGTTCCTTCATTACTTCGCCTGCCAACGCAAGCGCGATAGGCATTTTTTCGGCGTTGAATTTTTCCAAGAAGAACATAATTTCAAAGGTCAAATCCCCGTCGTATCCGATCTTTTTGAGCGACGACGCAAACCCGTCCCAGTCAACCACGCCCGAATGGGGCAACAGGTGCAAATCATCCTTACCGTCGTTATCGTGGATATGCAAACACTTCACAAGATTCTTGTTCATGCCCGCAATTAACTTCCCCGCGGGAACGCCCGTCAGTTCCGCGTGCCCCGTATCGATACAAGCCACGAATTGCGCCGAACGAAGTTTTTGGATAAAGGATGAAAGTTTTTCACCCGTTTCAAACACCCCTTCAAAACGGTGGAACTTCTTATCAAAGCGGAACAGATTTTCCACCCCGATTTTCACGTTCGCCGCCTTTGCATAGGGTTCTAACAACTTATAAAAGCGTAAGTTGTAGGGGATAAAGTCCACAGGTTTCACGTCCGTGACCGCGTGCACCACCACCGTCTTCGCACCCAAAATCTGCGAAAAACGGAATGCACGGATAATCCACGACATTTCGGGGGTTTTGGGGCAAAGTTTACACTCCGCAGAAAAATCATACGGGGCGTGCGTTTGGTTGCAAACGAGTCCGCCGTCGTCCAGCGCTTTGCGGATACGCCAAGCGTGCTGCTCCCAGTTCTCATCCAAAAGCATTTCCTTCCCCGTCTTTTCCTTAAAGGAAAAGTCAATTCCGTCGAAGCCCGCCGCCTTAATGGCTTTTATTGCATTTTCAACCCCTAACACTTCGCAGGGTTCGATAAAATCAATACACAGTTTCATAGCATTCTTATTATACCCCTATCACACCCGTTTGTCAAGTAGTTTATAAAAAAACGCCTTTCTTTGGAAAGGCGGCACGCATATACGCGGAAAAACGGACAAAACATGAAAAAAGTTGGCAGTAAAACCTTGACTTTTAGGAAATGCAGATTATAATGGCTGTATTCCCGAAAGGAAATGGTCGTTCCCGTTCGGGCGCTGCCGCCTAAAAACAAGGAGAGCATCATGGAAACCCAAGAATTCGTTAAAGAAGTCAAGGTGGGGCTCGGTGTGTTTTTGTTAGGGGTTATCAAAGCGTTTTTTGTACGCGTCTTCCGCGGATTGACGGTACTCAAAAACAGGCTTGTTGGCGGTGTCAATAAACAGTTTTCCGCAGACACGGTAGCGTAAAAGGAAAGGTCGATGGTCTAAACAACCACCGACCTTTTTTTATTTCATTCCATACCTGCCCCTATCAAAATCCGTTTTTGAATGCAGGGAATATGATAGAGCAATGGATAACCACACCGCCGATAGTGAGCAGCAAACACACCCAGCGCCACCACGGTGCAGACGTATCATATCTTGCCACACACCAAATTGCAAAACCCAACGCAAGCAGGGGGATTCCGAACAAAATAAGCGCGTAAAAGAGCAGCATCAAAATTACCCAAATGAGCGTTCCGACCCCAAAGAAAATAACGTACACAAAAATCGTTTCAAAAATCGCCGCCACAATAATCAACGCGATTTGAAACAGCCCGATCGTAATCGCCGTGAGAAAGTTGTGGTCAAAATTCGTCATCCAGTCCACACTCCACGTGGTCACATTGTAATTGTAATGTATGTAATCCCACAAGGGTTTAATTTCCCACTCCCAGGACTGGAAAAAGCCCGTCGCCCAACCAAGTACGTACAAGCCCATCACGGCGGCGGGAATCATGGGGATGTAATGCCCTTCCGAAAAGAACCATACCAAAAACCGCCAAAGCATCACAAACGGAAAGGCAATCGCCTTCCCGATGGCGCAAAACACCGTTTTGAAAAATTCACCTACTCTCCACCAAAACATCTCTTTTCTTCCTTTGTTTCTCTTGTTGCAACCAAAGCAATATCATCATACCCTACGCGAGCCCATTTGTCAAGTAGTTTCCTTAAAAAGGAAGAACACAGACAACAAAAAAACGACGGCGTGATTGCCGTCGTCTTTCTTTTTGCCGAAAAATTATTCTTCCGAAATTGCTTCAACGGGGCATTCGCCAGCGCAAGCGCCGCAGTCCAAGCATACGTCGGGGTTAATCGTGTAAACCGCGCCGTCTTCTACGATTGCTTCAACAGGGCAAGTACCAGCGCAAGCGCCGCAGCCCAAACATACTTCTTTATTGATTACGTGTGCCATTTTTGTATCTCCTTGCTTTTTGATTATTTTTATTTTATCACATTTTTTTTGATTAGTAAAGAATTAAACGGGAAAAAAGTTAATTTTTTCGCAAACTTTTCACCGTTTCGGCAAAAATTTGCGCCGCCGCACGCACTTCATCTTCGGTGTTTTGGCTACCGAAACTCACACGGACGGTTTGCCGTGCCTGCTCTTCCGTCAATCCCATCGCCATCAGCACGTGGCTGGGCTTCACCGACGCCGACGCGCAAGCGCTACCCGCCGCGATGCACACTTTTTGTAAATCCAAGCGGTAGAGCAAGGTATCGTTTTGTACCCCCGAAACCCGCAACGAGAGCACCGCAGGAATTTTTTCTTCCCCTGCGCCGTTGACGAAAATTCCGTCCAGCCCTGCAAGTTCCTGTAAGAACAAAGCCTGCAAGCCTGCCATCTTCGCCGCTGTTTCATCCATCTTCGCCACCGTCTTTTTGAGCGCCGCCGCAAAACCGACAATCGCAGGGACGTTGAGCGTGCCGCCGCGCATCCCCCGCTCCTGTTCGCCACCGCCGACCAGTTTTTCAACCTTTACGCCGCTTTTAATATAGAGCGCACCGCAACCTTTCGGCCCGTGCAGTTTATGAGAAGAAAGGGAAAGCAAATCCACCCCCCATTTCTTGACGTCAATCCGTTCGTGGGGCGCGGCTTGTACGCAGTCGGTAAACATGAGCGCGCCTACGCTATGTGCCAGCGCCGTAATTTCTTGGATGGGTTGCACCACCCCCGTTTCGTTGTTCACACGCATCACGCAAACGAGCGCCGTGGTCGGGCGAAGAAGGCTCTTAATTGCGTTCAACGCAACCCTGCCCCCATCCTTTACGGGAATTTGCTCTACTTCAAACCCTTCTTTTTTCAACGTTTCCGCCGCATAGAGCACCGCGTGATGCTCAATAGACGAAATCAAAACGTGCGTTTTTCCTTCCGCTTTTTTAGCGCGCGCACCACCGAGAATCGCCCAGTTGTCCGCTTCCGTGCCGCCCGACGTAAAGTAGATTTCATTCGGCTTGGCGTGCAAACACTCTGCAACGGTATCCCGCGCGTTATCCACCGCCACCATCGCCTTTCTGCCGACGCCGTGCGGGGAATCCGCATTCCCGTAGCAATCGCCTAAATACGGCAACATTTTTTGCAAAATTTCGCTATCTGGCGGCGTCGTCGCCGCGTTGTCAAGATAGATATATTGTTCCATATCCTTATTATATACGCTCCCGCGCGGTTTGTCAAGGAAAAGCCACGCGCCCCGCATTAAGAAAAAAACTTGCAAGAAAATTCCAAAACCCCCTTGAAATCTTAAAACAAATCGTTTATAATGGGATTAGTTATCGCGTTCGACCAAGTTTTCAGCGCGGTGATAAAATACATGAACCAGTTAGGGGGACAAACAATATGAGCACGAACATCATCAAAAACATTGCCATTATCGGACACAGCGGTGAAGGGAAAACTACGCTTTGCGAAGCAATGCTCTTCAACGGCGGCGTGATCGACCGCATGGGGAAAGTGACGGACGGCACGACGGTATCGGATTATGACGATCTTGAAAAAGCGAAACAAATGTCAATCTACGCATCCTGCGCAAACTTGACGTGGAAAGATACAAAGATCAATTTGATTGACTTGCCTGGTTATTACGACTTCGAAGGCGAACGCAACGAAGGTCTGCGTGCAGCAGGCGGCGCTTTGCTCGTTATCGGCGCGAACGGCTCCGTTCCCATCGGCGCACAAAACGTCGTAGAATATTGCTTGAAACTCCGTAAACCTTTGATTATCTTCATCAACGGTATGGATAAAGATAATGCGGACTACTTTGGTACGGTTGCGGCACTCAAAGAAATGTACGCAGGTAAAATCGCTCCCATCCAAATTCCCATCATGGAAAACGGCAAAATGCAAGGGGTTATCAATGCTTTGCAAGAACGCGCTTACCTTTTCAAGGAAGGCGGCCCGCAAGAAATCGCAATCCCCGACGACATGAAAGACCAAGTTGTCGAAATGCAATACAGCCTGATGGAAACGGGTGCGGAAAACGAAGAAAGTTTGCTGGATAAGTACTTCGAAGAAAGTTTCCTTTCCAAGGAAGACACTATCCGCGGTATCCGTATCGGTATCAAGACCTGTAATACCATCCCCGTCATGGCAGGCTCGGCGCTCACCAACCGCGGTGTTATCAACCTTTTGAACGAAATCGTTACGTACATGCCTACCACCGGTGAACGCGCAAACATCTTCGCGGACGACCTTGCAGGCGACGACGTCATCGCGGTAGAAACGAAGGAAGACGCTCCTTTCGCGGCGCAAGTATTCAAGACCGTGATCGACCCGTTCAGCGGCAAACTCTCCTATTTGAAGAGTTTCCGCGGCGTTTTGAAGAGCGGTAGCACCGTTTGGAACGCAAACACCCAACAAGAAGAACGCATCGGCCAAATCTACGTTCTCAAAGGCAAGAAGATGGAAGCCGTTGACCAACTTGAAGCAGGCGACATCGGCGCTGTAAATAAACTCAACAACACGTCCACGGGCGATACTTTGTGCGATCCCAGCGCGAAGATCCGCTTTACCGCAATCCCGATGCCGAAACCTACCCTTTTCATGGCTTGCACCAGCGAAAAGAAGGGCGAAGAAGATAAGGTTTTTGCAGGGCTTGCGAAACTCGGCGAAGAAGATTTGACGTTCTGCATCGAAAAGAATACTTCGACGGGCGAATTGCTGCTCGGCGGTCAAGGGGATATGCAACTCGAAGTTTTGGCGAAGAAAGTAAAAGCACGCTACGGCGTTGAAATTAAACTCTCCGAACCGAAGATCGCTTACAAAGAAACCATTCGCGGCAAAGCCGAAGCGGAAGGTAAGCATAAGAAACAATCGGGCGGGCACGGTCAATACGGCCATTGTAAGATCCGCTTTGAACCCACCGAAGAAGAATTTGAATTCGCAGAAGAAGTCGTTGGCGGCGCAGTGCCGAAGAACTACTTCCCTGCGGTTGAAAAGGGCCTTCGCGAATGTATGGCTTGCGGGCCTTTGGCTGGTTGCCCCGTCACGGGCGTGAAAGCCGTTCTCTACGATGGTAGTTATCACGACGTTGACTCCAACGAACTTTCTTTCAAAATGGCTGCATCGCTCGCTTTCAAAGATGGTTTGCCGAAGGCAAAACCCGTTCTTCTCGAACCCATCTACCGCTTGAAGATCGTTGTTCCCAGCGATTATCTCGGCGACGTTATGGGCGACATCAACAAGCGCCGCGGCGGTATCATGGGTACGGACACCGAAGGCGATAAGTCGGTTATCTCCGCAGAAGTACCTATGGCGGAAATTAAGACTTATACCATGGAACTTCGTTCCTTGACGCGCGGCAGCGGTAAGTTCGTGTCTGAATTCTTAGGCTATGAAGACGTTCCGCCTATGCTCGTGGATAAGATTAT
>JAZOLF010000004.1:0-9489 GCA_045652785.1 Candidatus Scatosoma sp.
ATTATATCAACTGCCCGATGTCGAAAGACGAATATTATACCTTCGTTGATGAACTGCTTTCGGCGGAACGCGCGCACTTGCACGAGTTTGAAAAACGGGAAATTTTCGAAGGCTGTATGCCCATTGAAGTAATGGCGTCGCGCGGCAGGGATACCCTGCGGTACGGTACGCTCAAACCCGTGGGCTTGTACGATGAAGACGGGGTGCGCCCGTATGCGGTGTTGCAACTTCGCAAGGAAACGGCAAGCGGAGAAACGTACAACCTGGTCGGCTGTCAAACGAACTTGAAGTTCCCCGAGCAAAAGCGAGTATTTTCGCTCATTCCCGCCCTGAAAAACGCGGAATATTTGCGCTACGGCGTGATGCATCGCAATACGTACATTCAATCCCCTGATGTTTTGAATCGCGATTTTTCGTTTAAGAATAATCGAAGGCTGTTTTTTGCTGGCCAAATTACGGGTGTTGAAGGGTACGTGGAAAGTGCGGCAAGCGGACTTTTGGCGGCACTCCATATTGCGGACGAAATCGCAGGAAGACCGACCCGTGTCTTTGACGAACGTACCATGTGCGGTGCGTTGGAAACGCATATCTCTACGCCACAAAAGAATTTCCAACCCATGAACGCAAACTACGGGATCTTATCCCCGATGCCTATGCGCATTCGCGACAAAAAGGAACGCTACCACGCGCTTTCCGAACGCGCGCTGGAAATCATAAGAGCGGAAAAGGACAAAGAAACACAGCCTATCTAACGGATAGAAGGAGTAATACTTATGGAATTTCGTGGAACCACGATTTGCGCCGTTAAGAAAAACGGCGTAACGGCGATTGCTGGCGACGGCCAAGTGACGATGGGGCAATCGGTTATTTTCAAAAACACGGCGATTAAGGTTCGCCGCATCTACGGGGGCAAAGTCATTTTGGGCTTTGCAGGCTCGGTGACGGATGCGTTTGCGCTCACCGAACGCTTTGAAGAAATGCTCAATAAATTTTCGGGCAACTTGATGCGTTCGGCGGTGGAACTTGCGGAACTTTGGCGCAGCGACAAACTGGGTAGAAAGTTGGATGCGATGATGATTACGGCAGACGAAAACACCCTTTTGGTGCTCTCGGGTACAGGCGAAGTGATCGAACCCGACGAAGGAGTGTGCGCAATCGGCAGCGGCGGAAACTACGCTTTGGCGGCGGCACGCGCTCTCTATCAAGAAACGGACTACGATGCGGCTACGATCGCCCAAAAGGCGCTCAAAATTGCGTCGGAAATTTGTGTGTTCACCAACGATAACATTCGTTTGGAAACGGTTGGGCAAGAACAGGGGGATAAGTAAAAATGAATTACTCTCCGAAACAAATCGTACAACAACTCGATAAATATATTATCGGTCAAGACGATGCGAAAAAGGCGGTATCTATCGCCCTTCGCAATCGTTATCGCCGTAGCCAACTTCCCGAAGACGTGCGGGAAGAAATCACCCCGAAGAATATCATTATGAAAGGTCCTACGGGGGTAGGTAAAACGGAAATTGCACGCCGTTTGGCACGGTTAGTGAAAGCCCCGTTTGTCAAGGTGGAAGCGACGAAATACACCGAAGTCGGCTATGTCGGCAAGGACGTTGAAGGTATGGTGCGCGACCTTGCGGAATGTGCTTACCGTCTTGTCAAAGCGGAAAAGCAAGAAGAAGTGAAAGCCAAAGCGACGGCAACGGTGGAAAAGAAACTCGTGAAAGAACTTGCCGAAGTGCGCCGCGCGGACAAAGGGGATAGAAAGCAGGAAGAGTTCGAAAGCGAACTTTTAGACGGCTTGCGCAAGGGCTACTTTGATACGACGGTGATCGAAGTGGAAGTGGTGGATGCCCCCAAAGATATGGAACTTCCGACGGGCGGCGCAACCATCGCCATCGGCAGTATTTTCGGGGATATGTTCCCGCAAAAGAAGAAAAAACGCAAATTGACGGTGAAGGAAGCCAGAGAAATTTTCCTTGCCGAAGAAGCGGATAAGTTGGTGGACGACGACGCGGTAAAAGCGGAAGCCATCCGCCGTGCGGAAAACGACGGCATCATCTTTATCGATGAAATCGATAAAATTGCAGGCAAGGGCAATCGCGGCGGGGTGGACGTATCCCGTGAAGGGGTACAACGCGACATCCTTCCCATTGTGGAAGGCAGCACGGTAGTCACCAAATACGGCCCGATGAAGACGGACTTTATTCTCTTTATCGCGGCGGGCGCGTTTCACGTTGCGGCGGTGGAAGACTTGATCCCTGAACTGCAAGGCAGATTCCCCGTTTCGGTGGAATTAAAGAGTTTGACAAAGGATGATTTTGTCCGTATTTTGACGGAAACGGAAAACTCTTTGGTGTTCCAGTATTCCAAACTTTTGAGTGTAGATAACGTTGATTTGCACTTTGAACAGGGCGCGATTGAGCGCATTGCGGAAATTTCGGTGGAACTCAACGCCACCAGCGAAGACATCGGCGCGCGTAGATTGCATACGGTAATGGAATACCTGCTCGAAGAAATTTCGTTTAATGCAAGTGGGGATTATCCGATGTTCACGCTCACGATCGACCGCGCTTACGTGGACGAACACTTGGCGAAACTCACGGGCGATAGAAACTTGAAGAAATACGTTTTATAACGAAAGAAAAGGAAGAAAATTATGATTTATATTCCCAAGGGTACGAAGGACGTTTTGCCTTCGGAATCGTATAAATGGCAATATGTAGAAGGCGTGGCACGCGAAGTGGCGGCCGCTTTCAACGTAAAAGAAATCCGCACGCCGACGTTTGAATACACCGAATTGTTCCAACGCGGGGTGGGTAGCACGACGGACGTCGTCACCAAAGAAATGTACACCTTCCAAGACAAGGGCAATCGTTCGATTACGTTAAAGCCCGAAGGTACGGCAGGTACGGTGCGTTCGTTTATCGAAAACGGGTTGTTCAGCGGCGTATTGCCCTTGAAGATGTACTATATTACGCCCGCATTCCGCTACGAAAGACCGCAGGCGGGCCGCCTTCGTGAGTTCCATCAATTTGGTGTGGAAATCTTCGGTGCAAAGGGAGCGGAAACGGATGCCGAAGCGATCATTATCGCCAGCACTTTGCTCAAAAAGTTGGGGGTTGCGGCAACGCTGAAAATCAATTCGATCGGCTGCCCTGAATGTAGAAAACGCTACAACGACGCATTAAAAGCGTTCTTTGAACCCCATTTGGACAACCTTTGCTATGATTGCAAAACGCGCTATGAAAAGAACCCCTTACGCCTTTTGGATTGCAAGGAAGACGCTTGCAAGCAAATCAACGTAGCCGCGCCGTCTATTTTGGACTACCTTTGCGAAGACTGCGACAAGCACTTTGCGCTGGTTAAGGATTACTTGAATATCGCAGGCGTTGCTTACGAAATCGACGAACGCATCGTGCGCGGGCTTGATTACTACACCCGCACGGTGTTTGAATTCGTAGCGACGGGCATCGGCGCGCAAGGTACGGTTTGCGCAGGCGGTAGATACGACGGCTTGATTGAAGAGTTGGGCGGCAAGAGCGCCCCTGCCGTAGGTTTTGCGGCGGGTATCGAGCGGCTTTTGATTGTGATGGAGCAATCGGGTGTGGAAATCCCTATGCCGAAAGCGCCTACGGTGTATTTTGCAGGTATGGACGAAGAAAGCAGAAAACAATGTTTCCGTCTTTGTTCTGCGCTCCGCGCGGCAGGCATCAATGCGGAAATCGACCAAATGGAACGCTCTATCAAAGCGCAGTTTAAGTACGCGGACAAGTTGGGCGTACAATACGTTGCGGTCATCGGCGGCAGCGAACTTTTGGAAGGCGCGATGAACGTAAAGAATATGCAAACGGGCGAAAGTAAAAAAGTGGCGTTTGCGGATGCGGTTGCATATTTTTCGAAAAACTAAACACAATAGAGAAAGGGGAAAAATTATGCAAATTATCAACAGCCAAGAATTGAAGGATTTATTGCAAGTATCGGAAAAACCTGTCTTCGTAGATTTCTATGCGGACTGGTGCGGGCCTTGCAGAATGCTTGCGCCCGTGTTGTCGGAGCTTGCGGAAAAGTACGCGGACAAGGCGGTTTTCGTCAAAGTCAACGTGGATGAAAGCGAAGAAGCGGCGATTGAACACGGCATCTCTTCCATCCCGAACGTAATTGCGTTCAAGGGTGGAAAGGCGGTTGCAAACCAACTTGGTTTTGCGCCAGCAAGTGCGCTTGAAACGTTTATTCAAAAGGTTTTATAAAAGATGAAAAGCTTACTTTTAGTAAGCTTTTTCTTTTTGTCTATTGACAAGTAAAAGTACCCATGCTATAATACCAGCAAGACAATGAAATGGAGAGTTTGCGATGAAAAGAATTTGCAAGTTGGCTTTGGCGCTATTGATGGCGCTTACAACAATCTTTGCGTTTGGTTGCGGTGAGCGGGTAAAAACTCCCGAACCGCAGGCGACGTACAACGACCAAACGACGGCGGAACTGTATCAATCGGCAATCACGGCGATCGGTGAAAACGTTACCACGCATAGCGAAATCACGATGCTAATGAAAGTAGATGCAGGCGATGGCAAGGGGCAAGTTTCCTATCCCGTAGTGATGCAAATGGATTCGAAACTCGATGGCGAAAACGAGTATGCAAAAATCCTAATGTCGGGGATTGTTTCCGGTGAAGCGGAAGTATGGTACGTAAACGGTTGGTTGTACGACGGCTCGTCGAAAGAGAAGGAACAAATAAGCCGTGATGAGTTTGAAAGCGAATACGGCAGCGGTATCTCCGCGGAGATGGAAACGGCTGTTTTGGCAGGGCTTGCGGAAGGCTATTTCTTGGTCTATGAAGACCGAGTGACGTTGACTTGTACGCTGTCGGGTGACGCGGCAACACAAGCCGCGCAGGGGGTTTTGGAACAGCAAATCGGGGAGGGTGTTTCCGCTACGGTTGATAAAATTGACTGTTTGTTTACATTTAGCAAGGAAGGACAGTTGACCATCGCTCGATATACGTTCACAATGCAGGCGGTGGTGCAAGGGCAATCTTTGCAGTATGATTACAATATCAAAATGAAGTATTCGGATGTCGGCACAACGCAGGTGGCTTTGCCTGTCGATGCGGATAAGTACGTGGATGTGGATGCGCCCGTGGTGAGCAATCCCGATATTATGTAGTTTTCAACGCGTACATGGGTAGTGGTAATGGGTAAAAAAATAGAAGAGCCGTGGCAAACGCCACGGCTCTTTTTATATGTCGTATGAAATTAGTAGTTTTCTGCTCTCACTTGGAAATATGCTTGGGGATGTGCACAGATAGGGCAAACGTCAGGTGCTTGCTTGCCAACAACGATATGGCCGCAGTTGGAGCATTGCCATACAGCGTCGCCTTCCTTCGAGAAGACAAGTTTGTTTTGTACGTTGGAAAGAAGTTTTCTATATCTTTCTTCGTGTTCTTTTTCGATAGCAGCAACGCCTTCGAAAAGAATTGCGATATCTTCAAAGCCTTCTTCTCTTGCGGTCTTTGCAAAGCCAGCGTACATATCCGTCCATTCGTAGTTTTCGCCCAAAGCCGCGTCCAAAAGGTTTTCAGCGGTGGAAGAAATAGCGCCGCCGTTTAAGAGTTTGTACCAAATTTTAGCGTGTTCTTGTTCGTTCTTTGCCGTTTCTTCGAACAATGCTGCAATTTGTACAAAGCCTTCCTTTCTTGCCTTGGACGCGAAATAGGTGTACTTATTTCTCGCTTGGGATTCGCCTGCGAATGCTTCTTTCAGGTTCGCTTCCGTCTTCGTACCCTTCAAAGGGTTGTGCTTTTCAAACACGTTGGATTGTTTGCATTTAGGGCAGGTTTCGATCGCGCCTTCGCCTTCGTGCACATAACCACATACTTTGCATACATACTTCATAATTATAATCTCCTTAAAAAATAGATTTTTATGCTTATTAAAACTCATTCTTATTAGGACTAAGTTTCATTAATTATCCATATATTACCATATCTTTTTTTCTTTGTCAATAGTTTTGTGAAAAAAAGTTGAAAAAATTTTTTGAAAGAAAAAAAAGGGTTGCTTTTTTTCTTCTTTACGAATACTATAAAGGAAAATAGGGGGTAAATTATGGCAAAACGATTGACCGCGCGGCGCAAAAAGTGGATTGAAAGAACGGTGAATAACGACAGAAGTTATAAAGCGTTCGTCTATAACCGCGCGCTTGTGTGTATCTTTCTTCTTATCTTGCAGTTAGGGGTGACGATCACCCTGCTGATACTTGGAAATTTTGGTTGGATTTGGCAACTGCTGGTTGGTGCGCTGTCGATTACGGGCGCTATCTACTTGGCGGGACGGAAACAACGCCTGCCCACCCGTACTTTGTGGATTATTTTGCTGCTTGCCTTGCCTTTTGTGGGCGTGCCGCTCTATCTTTTGTATGGCGACGGCAAAACGAATTACCGTATGGTGAAACGCTACGACGCCGCGCATACCATATTGTATTCGCACGCGCAGGAAGACAAAAATATCACGCCTGCACAAAAGCAGGACAAAATCCCGCCCCCCATTTTAACGCTGGCAAATCGAATGGGTTTTGACACTTTCACGGATGGGGAAGTCGCCTTTTATCCGACGGGGAAGGAATTGTACGCCGAGATGCTTACCGCATTAAGAAGCGCGGAAAAGTTCATTTTCTTGGAATACTTTATCCTTTCGGGTGGCAAAATGTGGAGTAAAATTTTGGCAATTTTGCTCCAAAAAGCGGCGGAAGGAGTGCAGGTGAAACTCATCTACGACGACTTCGGCTCTATTTTTTGCTTGCCGCCCAAGTACGACAAATACTTGGAAACCTTGCATCCGAATATTGAATGCCTTGCTTTTAATAAAGTATATCCCATTTTTAAGGCAAGTTATAACCACCGCGACCATAAAAAAATTTTGGTGGTGGACGGGCGCGTGGCGTTCACGGGCGGTGTGAATATCGCGGACGAATATATTGACGAGAAAAAGCGGTTTGGTTACTGGAAAGATACAGGGGTGCATATCACGGGCGGCGGAGTGCAGGCATTTACGAAGATTTTTTTGGAAACTTGGATCGCGGCAAAAGACGGTGAATGCGACCCTGCCCCCTACTTATCGGGGAAAAACGACGGAACGACGGTAAAAAAAACAGGTGTCAATAAAGTGAAAAATCCGCAGGGCACAAGGGAAGTAATCATTCCCTTTGCCGACAATCCGCTCCATCAACGGCAGGTTTCGGAAGGGGTGCTTTTCCAAATGATTTCGTCCGCGCAAAAACGGCTGTATATCACCACGCCTTATTTGGTGCTGGACGAACTTTTACGCCACTCGCTTTGTATGGCGGCGGCGCGCGGCGTGGATGTGCGCATCGTCACACCAGGCATTCCCGATAAGAAAATGGTGTACCGCTTGACGCGGGCAAATTACGAAAGTTTGCTCCGCGCTGGGGTGCGGATTTATGAATACACGCCAGGTTTTTTGCACGCGAAACAAACGCTTGCGGATGACGGCGCGGTGGTGGGTACGACGAACTATGATTACCGTAGTTTGTATCTGCATTTTGAAAACGGGGTATATTTTCAAGGCTGCGACGCGGTTAAAAGCGTAGAAAAGGATTTCACGCAACTCTTTTTATTGTCGAAAGAACAAACGACTTTTATGCAAAAAAAGAGCGTTTTTGGACGGGTTTTTGATACTTTTTTGCGGGTTTTTGAGCCGCTTTTATAGCAAAAAATCAAGAAATTTATTTTTTGTAAAAATAATCTTTTTGTGAAAACCGAGTGAAAAACCTTTGGAATGCTTGACAATCCTACCCCGAATTACTATAATAAGGGTGAAAAAATAAGTGAGAAGGATATATTATGGTCAAAACGTTATTAAAAAGCGTTCGTGAATACAAAAAGCCTGCGATTATCACCCCGATTTTCATGGTTTTGGAAGCGTTTTGCGAATGTTTAATTCCCTTTTTCATGGCGCGGTTGATTTCGGCGATCACGCCCGAGCCCGGCGCGGCGGCGATGCCTGCGAACGAAGCCTTGCAAGTGGTGCTTTCCTACGGCGCAATTCTTATTTTCTTGGCGGCGGTGTCGCTGATGAGCGGCGTACTCGCGGGGAAATTCGCGGCGACGGCAAGTTGCGGTTTTGCGAAAAATCTGCGTCACGATATGTTCAACAAGGTGCAACAATTTTCCTTTGCGAACGTGGATAAATTTTCTTCTTCGTCGCTCGTTACACGTTTGACGACGGACGTTGCGAACGTGCGTATGGCATACCAAATGTGCTTGCGTATCGTTATCCGTGTGCCTTTGCAATTCATCTTCGCGATCATCATGAGTTTTTCAATCAACCCGAAACTCGCGTGGATCTTCGTGGTGGTTGTGCCGTTCTTGGCATTCCTGATTATCTCCATCATGCGCTACGTAATGCCTTTCTTTAAGCGTATCTTCAAGAAGTACGACGCGCTCAATGAATCGGTACAAGAAAACGTAGGCGGTATCCGCGTTGTCAAAGCGTTCGTTCGCGAAGAATACGAAACGGAAAAATTTAAGAAAGCGGCGGGGCAGGTACGCGATGATTTCACAAAGGCGGAAAAAGTGATTGCGCTCAACAGCCCGATGATGACCTTGTTTATCAACTTTGCGTCTATTCTCATCTCCTCGTTTGCGGCGTATGCGATCATTGACCCCGATTTCTGGGCGGCATATCCTGGTTTTGGCGAAGGGCAACTGTCCGCGCTCATCTCTTACGGGATCCAAATGCTTTCCTGCTTGATGATGTTCTCGATGATTTTCGTAATGCTGTCCATGTCCTTAGAAGGGGGCAGACGTATCGCGGAAGTGCTTAATACCGAATCGGACATCGTGAGCCCCGAAAATGCGGTGGCGGCGGTCAAGGACGGCTCGATCCGTTTCGAAGACGTTCGCTTTAAGTATTCCGCGTCGGCAGGCAAATACGCTTTGGACGATATTGATCTCGAAATCGCGTCGGGTGAAACGGTTGGTATTTTGGGCGGTACGGGTTCGTCAAAGACGACACTTATTCAACTTATTCCCCGCTTGTATGATGCAACCGAAGGCGCGGTGTACGTGGGCGGCGTGAACGTTAAGGATTATGATTTAAACGTCCTGCGTAAAGAAGTAGCGGTTGTACTCCAAAAGAACGTACTCTTCTCGGGTACGATTAAAGAAAACTTGCGCTGGGGCAACCCCGACGCATCGGACGAAGAACTGGTACGCGTTTGTAAGTTGGCGCAGGCGCATGATTTCATCATGTCTTTCCCTGATGGCTACGATACCTATATCGAGCAAGGTGGCTCGAACGTTTCGGGCGGTCAAAAGCAACGTCTTTGCATCGCGCGTGCGATTTTGCGTAAGCCCAAAGTGTTGATTTTGGACGACAGTACTTCGGCTGTGGATACGAAAACGGATGCCTTCATTCGTCAAGCATTTGCGGAAGAAATCCCGAACACGACGAAAATTATTATTGCACAACG
>JAZOLF010000005.1:0-6705 GCA_045652785.1 Candidatus Scatosoma sp.
ATCGTTGCGAACGTAGCCCAAAAACCTTACGTTATCATTGCAACGGCACATTCGATGGACGGGGATGCATCTTCGTCTTCGTCTATGGAAGTGGGAGCCTTAAAGACATCGTTGCCAAGCAAATGCGCGGACGTGATTATCGGCGATATAGATATCTTAAAAAATGCGCCGATGGAAACGTTGCAATCGGGATTGGGGGATATGCTTGCGAAGTATATATCCATTGCGGAGTGGAGAATAGCGCACGAAATCCTAGGGGAATATTACTGCGAAGAAATTGCAAAGCAAGTCCGCGATGCATTGCGCAAGTGTATCGATAGCGTAGATTTGTTGTTAAAACGAGATGAAGATGCCGTAAAAGCGGTGTTTGAAGGTTTGGTATTTTGCGGACAAGCGATGGCGTTGGCGGGGTATTCCCGTCCGGCAAGCGGCGTAGAGCATTACTTTTCGCATATTTGGGATATGCGCGGATTAGAGTTTTCTCTTCCGACGAATTTGCACGGCATACAGTGTGCGGTGGCAACGTACGTGGCGGCGGGCTTGTACGAAAAAGTATTAACCCTCGTACCAAATCCGCAAAAGGCGTATAACTACGTTGAAAAATTTAGTTATACACAGTGGGCAAAGGACTTGCAAAGCTTTTTAGGCAACGGCGCGAATGCGATGATTGCATTAGAAGCGAAGGAAGAAAAATACAGCGTAAAAAAGCATAAAATTCGGTTTAACCGTATCGTGGAAAAGTGGGAACAAATATGTGCCATTATCCGCGAAGAAATCCCTACGCAACAAGAAATAGGCAGAATTTTGCAAACAATCGGTTTGCCAAATAGCGTACAAGAAATCGGGATTGCGTGCGACTTGCAAACGACGTTAAACGCAACCAAGGACATTCGCGATAAATACGTTTTATCCCGTTTATTGTGGGATTTAGGCGAACTGGAAAACTTTATTTGACAGGATTTGGCAAGAGAAATTATTATTTAGTCACAAACGATTTTTGTTATAATTGAAAAGCAGGCAAACGTTCAAAGAAAGGAGCAAGAAAAAATGAAGGTTTGGTTAAAAGGATTATCGGAAAGAAAAAATACGATGGTTTGTTTCAAGTTCACGATGAAGCAAACGGATTCGCTCGTTCTTTTGAAAATGGCGGCGGCAGGTTCTTTCCGTTTGACGGTGAACGGCAATTTTATCGGCTACGGCCCCGCGCGTGTTTGGATGGGGCATAGCTCTATTAGAGAGTACGACCTTTCCCCGTTCGTAAAGGATGCGGATGCGCTTATCGTAGTGGAAGTCGTATATCACGGCACGGATTCTTTTTATATCGTGGACGAACAGCCTTTCTTTTGGTGCGAGCTTTACGAAGGCGATAAGAAGATTGCTACGGCGAAAGATTTTTCTGCTTACTTAAACACGGCAAAAGTCCAAAAAGTCCTTCGGTATAGCTGTCAAAGAAACTTTCTTGAAAGCTATTGCTACGATAAAAATCCGCAAACGAATTATTTAGGGGACGAAGAAAAGTGGTTGCCTTATCCCGTCGAAGAAGTGGAAAGCAACGTGTTGGTGGAAGCCGACCTTCCCTATCCTACCTTTAAGGAAGAATCGTTCACCAAAATCGAAGAAGGCGGTGTGGAAAACAGAGAAGACCAAACGCCGTTTAAGTGCGGTAAGTCCAGCGCGTTCGACCATTTGACGGTAGGGTTCCCGCAAGAAGAATTAGAAAGCGATGCAGTTGCCGAACTTTCGAAATATTATTTGGATATCAAGTCCGATAGTGAATGTCGTTTTCATACCTATCAATTAAAATCGAATAAAACGGGCTTTATCAAAGCAAAAATCCGCGTGAATAAAGATTGCGACGTCTATTACGTATTCGATGAAGTGCGCAACGATGAAAAAATCTTGCACCATTCCGTGCCTAGGGAAGAAGCCCGCAAAATTTTTGAAGAAGCGTATAGAAACGGCACGTACGGATTGCACTTTGCCCGTATGAGTACGCGCAATATCGTGAAGTACACCTTGAAAGCAGGGGAATACGATTTATGCACGTACGAGCCGTACACAATGAAGTTCTTGCGCATTATCGGTATCGGCGCGAAGGTGGAAGTGGTAAACCTCGCTTTGGTTTTGTATGAAAACGACGCGATGTATCAATATCGTTACGAAAGCGACGATGCAAAGCGCAATCTTGTATTCCAAGCGGCGCAATCGACGTTGGCGCAAAACGCCGTGGATATCTTAACCGATTGCCCGTCGAGAGAACGTGCAGGTTGGCTTTGTGATTCCTATTTCAGCGCTCGTGCGGAAAGACTGTTGACGGGCGACAATCAAATTGAAAGGAATTTGTTGAATTGCTACATGCACGCTGAACAAAGAGCCGATTTACCACAAGGCGTTCCGCCGATGGTATATCCCGATTGTCACTATTCGGGGAAATTTATCCCCAACTGGGCAATGTGGCTTTACTTGGAATTAGAAGACTACGCGTTGCGCTCTGGGGATAAAGAAATGGTCCCCGCCTTTTACGATAAAGCGATGGCGTTGTACGAATACTTCTGCAAGTTTGAAAACGAATACGGTTTGTTGGAAAACTTGGAAGGCTGGGTGTTCGTAGAATGGAGTAAAAGCAACGAATATACGTCCGGGGTAAACTTCCCGACGAACATGCTTTACCAAGCGTATTTGATGGCGCTGTACCGTATGTACGGCAAGGAAGAATTTAAGCAAAAAGCGGAAAAGATCAAAGAACAAGTAAACCGCCTTGCATTCAACGGCACTTTCTATGAAGACCACGCGTTGAGAGAAAACGGTCAGTTGGTATTAAAGGGACATATCACGGAAACCTGTCAATATTACGCTTTCTATTTCGGGTTTGTCGATAAGGAAAGCAACCCCGACTTGTACAACGTTTTATTCTACGATTTCTTGGACAAAGAAAAGCGTAACGGATTGTACGGCTACGTCGCTCCGTCGAATATGTTTATAGGCGACGTATTACGGTTGGATTATTTGCATAAGAATGGTGAAAATAAAAAAGCCGTAGAAGAGTGTATCGATTTGTTTGGGCGTATGGCAGAAAAAACGGGTACGCTTTGGGAATTTGAAGGCGCAGTGGCAAGTTGCTGTCACGCATTTGCCGCCGTTTGTACTTGCTGGTTGGTTGCAGAACAAAAGGAAAACAAATAAGGGAGTAGCTATGCGAAAGATTAGCTTGAACGGACAATGGAAACTTTTTGACGTTGAAACGGGTGCGGAGTACGTGGCGCAAGTCCCGGGGGATATCAACTACGATATGTACCTCAATAAGGACATGCCCCCTATGTACGTGGACGAAAACTATAAATTATACCGTTTCGCGGAAAAGGACTTCACCTATCAAAAGACGTTCGTTTTATCCGAAGAAGACCTTGCATACGAACACGTTTATCTTGTTTTCCAAGGTATAGATACCTACGCGGAAATCTACGTCAACGATAGCTTGGTTGGAAAAACGGACAACGCGTTTATCGGTTATAAGTTCGACGTAAAAGAATTTGCCAAAATCGGAGAAAATACTTTAACCGTCAAAATGCAAGCGACGATGAAGTATTATAACGCCGCGAACGTAGACGGATATAAAGCCTTGTTTACGCAAAAGAGAATTTTACTTCGCCGTCCGCAATGCCATTACGGTTGGGACTGGGCGCCCGAACTTGTGGGCTACGGCATTTACCAAGACGTAGATATCCTATTGCAAACGGATAAGCGAATTGACAATATCTATTATTTAACGGAAAACAACGGCAACTTGCGTATCTTTGCCGAACTTGAAAACGATAACGGCTATAAATCCTTCACGGCGGAAGACAGCTTGTTGTACGAACTGTTCTACCAAGGCGAAAAGATTATTAGCGTCAAAAAGACGGTAGAAGAAATTAAAAACTTCATCAACGTCAAAGTTCCCAACGTGAAACTTTGGTGGCCGAACGGATACGGCGAACAAAACTTGTATCAATTAACCGTATCCCTTTACCGCAACGGAGAAAAGATAGATAGCAAGCAAACGAACGTTGGGTTTAGGACGGTAAAAGTTTTAGAAGAAGCGTACAGTGAAGACGAAACGACCTTTGCCTTTGAAGTCAACGGCGTGAAAATTTACGGAAAGGGTTCTAACTGGGTACCTTTGGATTCTTGTACGGGTATCATTCCCGACGAGAAGTACGACAAAGCCGTGTTACTTGCCAAAGACGCGAATATGAATATGTTGCGCGTTTGGGGCGGCGGGTTATACGAAAAAGACGTTTTCTTCGAAGTGTGCGATAAGTACGGCATTTTCGTTTGGCAGGATTGTATGATTTCCTGTGCCGAAATCCCCGAAGACGTAGAAGAACACCGCAACGCCGTAATGGAAGAATGGAAATACAACGTTCTTCGCTTACGCAACCATCCAAGCTTGCTTTGTTGGACGGGCGGAAACGAAAGAGAAAAGTGGGACGGCAACCGCAAATGCAGAGGGGAAGATTTGGTCAACGTCTATCTGCGCGGAATTGTCGGCGCATACGACGCGAAAACGCCTTATTTCAATCAATCCCCCCACAGTTATACCTCCAAGGACAACGATTTGAGAAGTGGGGACTGCCACAAGTCCGCTTTCGATATGATTACGACGGAGAACATTTTCGGGTATCGGGAATGGTTGGCAACCTTCCACACCAACTTCAATTCGGAATGCACGTCGTTAGGTCCGACGGTGGAAAAGAGCTACCGCAAGATGTTCACCCCCGAAAATCAATGGCCGAGAACGGATATGTGGGTGTATAGACATTCCCGTAACCCTTATGCAAGGGTGGACGTTCCGTTCATTGAAAAGATCGTCCGCTACGGCGAATGCGTGTACGGAAAAATGGAAAGCTTGGCAGACTTTTGTAAAAAAGGCATGCTTGTCCACGCGAAGTTCTTCGGTTCGGAAATCGACTATCATAGAAGTACCGATAGAAACGCGGGGGTAATGAACTGGATGTACTCCGACATTTGGCCCACGGGCAACTGGTCGTTGGTCGACTATTATTTGGAAAGAAAGGCGGCGTATTACGCGGCGAAACGCGCGTTTGAGCCGATTGCCCCTATCTTTGCTTACGAAGCGAGCGGAAAAACGCGGTTGGTGGTTTCAAACCATACCCCCCAAGACGTGCAAGTAAGCCTTGAATACGGCGCGAAGAAATACGACGGCATCATTCTTTGGCAAAAAGAAGAAAAGAATTTGCAGGTGGCGGCGGCATCGAATAACAAGGTGGACTATTTGCCCGCTACGGTGGAAAACGGATATTATTACGCAATCTTGACGGTTGGGGATAAGAAAGTAGAATGTATCTATCAACCGAAGGTTTGGGACGTTTCCCCTATCAAGGCGCAATATACGTATGAAATAAAAGAAGAACGAATTGAACAAGGCAAATGGAAAACGACCATTTCGGTGGACGCGGACACGTACGTGCAAATGCTGTCGATAGAGTACTGGGGCGACGAATTTATCCAAATCAGTGATAACTATTTCGATATGCAGGCGAAAACCAAAAAAGAAGTTCACGTTTTCAGTGAACAACAATTAAATCTTGAAAAAATAAAAATAACAAATTTTTAAGGAGATAAACGATGATGAAAACGAAAAAAATTGCAGGATTAGCATTAGCGGCGTTGATGGTTGCATCTACCACGGCTTGTAAGGGCGTCGGTCCGACGGTTGTAGAACAAGGCGACAAAACGAAAACGATTCTCAAAATCGGTAACTTTTACGCAGGCTTGGGTGACGAATGGTTGACGGCGGTAGAAGCAAAATTCGAAGCGGATTACGCGGAAACGTCTTTTGAAGCAGACAAAAAGGGTGTAGATATCGTTATCGACAACAGCAACGCTTATCAAGGTACGAACGTTATCGACTCCGTAGATAAAAACGACGTATGGTTCGGGTATATGATGAACTATTACGATTTGGTTTCGCAAAATATTGCAATGGACATTACGGACATCGTTACGGGGGATATGGGCGACGTTAGCCAAGACGAACAAGGCGTGACGATTGAAAGCAAGTTGGCAGACAACGTAAAGGATACCTTCAAGTCGGTAGGCGGCGGCAAATACTACGGTTTGCCTATCTACGAAGGTTTCTACGGCCTCGTATACGACGTAGACTTGTTTGAAAAAGAAGGGTTCTACTTCATCGAAGGGTTCGACCGTACGGGGGCGTTGGACGATATGTTCGTAACCTCTAAAACGGACGTAAAATCGGAAGGCCCCGACGGTATTGCAGGTACTTACGACGACGGTTTGCCCGAAACGTACGACGATTTCTATAACTTGTGCAGATATATGAAGAAGTACGCGGTTACGCCTATGACCTATCCCGGACAATTCATGCACTACTGGCTCCGTTACTTGTTCCAAGTTTGGGCGGACTACGAAGGCGTAGAACAAATGTCCTTAAACTACAACTTAACCGGTACGGCAACCGACCTCGTTTCGATTGACGACAACGGCAACCTTGTAAAAAGAGACGCCGTAGAAATCACCCCCGCAAATTCCTATGAATTGCAAGCACAAGCAGGTAAATATTACGCATTGCAGTTTGCAAAGACGTTGGCAAGCAACGGTGCTTGGTTCTCTATGTCTTCCGCAGGCGCAGGTCAAACGCAAGAAATGGCGCAAAAGGAATTCTTATACAGCAGCAGAAAT
>JAZOLF010000006.1:0-14968 GCA_045652785.1 Candidatus Scatosoma sp.
TGAGAGGGCGCCGTCCTAACCGCTAGACGATAGAGCCTTATTCCATTGTCTTCTGTTGTTCTCGTCCCTATCGGGTATCTCCGATACCCCCACAGGGGCCCCTCGGAGAGCAGCACTCGCTTTCGCTCGCTCGCGCGAACCCGAGTTTGCGCCGTGAGAGGGCGCCGTCCTAACCGCTAGACGATAGAGCCGTTTACCTATTTACTATACCACACTTTGTTCAAAATATCAACTGTTTTCAAGAAAAAAAACGGCGGAATTTCCGCCGTTTTTTGTTTAGTCTTCCAAACCTTCGTTAAGTTTTGCAAGCAACGCATCCAAGTCTTCACCATGTACCGCAACTGCCTGTGCAACCGTTTCATTGTGCGCAAGTGCACAACCGAAACAATGCATCCCTGCTGCAAGCAGGATTTCAGGGGAGTTGGGGTTGATTTGCAATACGTCCGCAATCAAGGTATCCGCAGTAATCTTTGCCATAACCGTATTCTCCTTTTCTCTTATTTTCGTTTGTATTGTAGCACATTCCTATAAAGAATGCAACCTTTTTCCATCAGAAAAATTTTCCAAATATGTTTGAAATCTTCCCAGGTCGGATTTCCACGGGCGCGTTCGACAAAATCGCATACTCCGTATCCATGACGTTTTGCAGCACTTCCGCAGGCAAACCTCTTTGTAGCAAAGCAATGGGGAAGATTTTTAAGTTGGGGGCGCGATCGGTCATATTGTGCATATCCGACCCAACTGCGTGGATTAAGCCCTTTTTAAGCGCCGCGAACGCAAAGCCCTTCACTCCCTTCGTTTCCAGAGATTCCACATTAAGTTGGAGCAGGCATCCCATATCCGTCAAACGTTTCAACAGCGACGGTTTTCTAAGCACCGCAGGGTATCTATCCACGTGCGCAATAATGGGCGTACAACCGCTATCCATTATGAATGATTCCAACTTCTGCCAGAGCCGTTCAGGGTAGGTCGGCGCGAACGGCAATTCCAACATAATATACTGCGTACCTTCAATGCAAAGGGTCGCTAAATCATCAAAAGACGCGACCATGTCTGCGTTGAAATACACTTCCGCGCCTAAACGCAAAGTAATTCCATCAGGGATATACGGCGCAAGGCGGTCGTAAGATTCCTTGCGCTTTGCGATGAATTGTTCAGGGCTGCGCGCTTTTCCGTAGTAATGCGGCGTGCAAACCACCGTCGTGACGCCTTGTCGTTTGCTTTCTTCCAGCATCGCCACCGCGATCTCGGTACGCTTTGCCCCGTCGTCTATATGCGGCAAAACGTGAGAATGAAAATCAATCATAGTATTCCCTAACGCCTAATGGCGGTATGCTCCTATCGTTTATTTGAAGTACTTAACGCCCCTTTCGATAATCTTCATATCGAAGTTTCCGTCCACGTTCTTATACAAGTTTTCACCTATACGTTCGGAATGCCCCATCTTACCAAGCACTCTGCCATCAGGCGAAGTGATCCCTTCGATTGCCCACGTCGAACCGTTGGGGTTGAACGGGGAAAGCATCGTCGCGTTGCCCGCAAGATCAGCGTATTGCGTAGCAATTTGACCATTCTTTTTCATGAGTTCCAGTTCCGCTTGCGGTGCAACGATTTTACCTTCGCCGTGGGAAACCGCAACCTTGAACACATCGCCGACGTTGCACGCGGAAAGCCAAGGGGAAAGGTTGGACGCCACGCGGATATCCACCACCGTCGAAACGTGACGGGAAATGTTATTGAATGTAAGCGTAGGCGAGTTTTCCGACATTTCGCAAACTTTGCCATAAGGCACAAGCCCGAGTTTGATAAGCGCTTGGAAACCGTTACAAATACCGATCGCCAAACCATCGCGAGCGTTCAAAAGTTCTTGTACCTGTTCCGCAATATACGGGTTACGGAAGGTCGTTGCGATAAATTTACCGCTACCATCAGGTTCGTCACCGCCCGAGAAACCGCCAGGGAAAGCAATAATGTTCGCACGCTTGATTGCCGAAACAATCGCTTGTACGCTTTCTTCAATGTCCTGCGCCGAACGGTTTTTCACCACGACAATTTCCGTATCCGCGCCCGCCAAACGGAACGCACGTGCGGTATCCAGTTCGCAGTTCGTACCAGGGAATACAGGAATAAATACGCGGGGACGGGCAATTTTCGTGCCGATATTCGTGTACTTTTTGCCGCACGTATAATCACAGTTTTCGGGGTTGCCTTGCGCGGGTGCGGTGGTTGCAAATACCCCATCAAGGGTACCCATGTACGCGTTGACCGCCGATTTTATCGCAATAGTTTCACCGTCGCATACAAACGCATCACCGACAACTTCACCGATGTATTTTCTTGCAACACAGCCGCAAAGTGCGCTTTCGTCTTTCAGCGCTACCACCAAATCGCCATAGCATTCGCTATACAATTCGTCCGCCGATACGGCAAAGGAAACGCCGAGTTCGTTGCCAAGCGCAGACTTGATAACCGCCGCACCGTAGCCGCCGTTTTCCGCAACTGTCGCAAATGTAATATTGCCGTTTTCGATATTCTTATAAACCTGCGCATACACTTTCTTGAGCGTTTCGAAATCAGGGGTTGCCGTTGCGTCCTTGGGTACGGGAATATGATACAACTTTTCGCCGCCCTTCAATACGTTGGTGATGAGTTTACTTGCCTTTGCCGGTGCAAGCGCAAAAGAAATGAGCGTGGGCGGTACGTGGATACTTTCAAACGTACCCGACATACTATCCTTACCGCCGATCGCGCCGAGCCCAAGCCCGATTTGCGCATACACAGCGCCCAGCAACGCGCTGGTGGGAATCCCCCATACTTTGGGGTCTTTGGTCATTCTTTGGAAGAATTCCTGCAAGGTCAAGCGGATATCCGCATAGTTTGCGCCCGTCGCTACGACTTTGGAAACCGAGCCAACAATGGAATAAATTGCACCGATGAACGGGCTTTGTTCCATCAAATAAGGGGAATAGCCATACGCCGAAACGGTACAAACGTCCGTTTCCCCGCCGCAGATCTTTGCCGCCATTGCAATAGCAGGAGTTTGTTGCGTCTTACCGCCCCACGGCATAAATACCGTTCTTGCACCGATCGTAGAGTCGAAAGTTTCGCTCAAACCTTTCTTTGCGCAAACGTTCAAATCGGAGAGCACTTTTTCCGTTTCTTTCGCAAACGAGATGCCCTGTTTTTTATCAAACCAACGGGTGACTTTGTCCGTTAATTCCGCACCTGCTACCTGCTTAACACCGTTCGTATTCAAGAATTCGCGGGAGATGTCCACAATCGCTTTGCCCTTGTAGAGCATTACCATTCTGCCCGTATCCGTGACCGTTGCAACGGGGGTTGCCGACAGGTTTTCTTCCGCGGCAAGTGCGATAAACGCATCAACGTCTTTTGCCGCAACCACAACCGCCATACGTTCCTGCGATTCCGAAATCGCGAGTTCCGTACCCGTCAAGCCTTCGTATTTTTTAGGTACTTTATCCAGGTAAATGTCCAGCGCGTCCGCAAGTTCACCGATCGCAACCGAAACACCGCCTGCACCAAAGTCATTACATTTTTTAATTTTACGCGTGACTTCGCCATTTAAGAACAAGCGTTGCAACTTTCTTTCCGTCAAAGCGTTGCCCTTTTGCACTTCTGCGCCACAGGTTTCTACCGAATGTGCATCGTGCGCTTTCGACGAACCCGTTGCACCGCCGCAACCGTCACGCCCCGTTTCCCCGCCGAGCAGGATAATCACGTCCCCTGCCTTCGGAGTTTCACGATAGACCATATCCCGTTTTGCGCCGCCGACAACAAAGCCCGTTTCCAAACGCTTTGCTTTGTAGCCTTCGTGATAGACTTCGTCAACGATGCCCGTTGCAAGCCCGATTTGGTTCCCGTAGGAAGAGAAACCAGCCGCCGCACGTTGGGTGATAACGCGTTGGGGAAGTTTGCCTTTCATCGTATCTTCGAGTTTTTCTCTTGGATCGGACGCACCCGTCACGCGCATCGCTTGATATACGTACGTTCTGCCACTCAAAGGGTCGCGGATAGCGCCGCCCAAGCAAGTTGCCGCGCCGCCAAACGGTTCAATTTCCGTCGGGTGGTTGTGCGTTTCGTTCTTGAACATTACCAAGTACTTTTCCGTCTTGCCGTCGATTTCCGCATCAATACAGATCGAGCAAGCGTTGATTTCATCGGAGATATCCAAGTTATCCAACTTGCCGTCTTTTTTGAGTTTCTTTGCCGCAATCGTTGCCAAGTCCATCAAGCAAGGGTACTTATCAGGACGCTTGCCGTTGAGTTCTTCATACAAATCTTGATACAAATGGTACGCCTTTTCAACCGCAGGGTTTTCGGACGAAATTTTCACGTCCTTGAGTTCGGTCGAGAAGGTGGTATGGCGGCAATGGTCCGACCAGTACGTATCAATTACTTTGAGTTCCGTTTCCGTCGGGTCGCGTTTTTCGCTTGCAAAATAGTCGCGCACGAAAATCAAATCAGCAACGCTCATCGCAAAGCCAACCGATTTATGGAATGCCGCAATCTCATCGTCCGAATAGCCGATAAACCCGTTCAACACAGACACGGGTGCGCCTTCCGGCATTTCCATCACCAAAGTTGCAGGCTTTTCAAAGCCCACTTCTTCGCTTTCTACGGGGTTGATAACGTGCTTCTTGATCGCCGACAACTGCTCGTCCGTCACTGCCTTTACCAAATACACTCTTGCACATTTTACAAGGGGACGGGTTTTCTTCGTCAAAAGCTGCACGCATTGAGCCGCACTGTCCGCGCGATGGTCGTATTGCCCCGTCAAATAACTAACCGCAAAAGCCTTGTAGCCCGCGGGGAATTCAAGCGTTCCCAAATCCACGTTATCTACCGGCGGTTCGGAGAAGACGGACGGGATCGCCGCCTGCAATTCTTCTTCGCTAATCCCTTCTACGTCGTAGCGCAACACCAAACGGAAATCTTCCGTTTGCAAGCCCAACAACGTCTTAACGTCGTTCTGTTCCTTTCTTGCCTGTACGTTGTCCTTCTTTTCGACAAAAATTCTATACATCATAAGCCTTGCTTACTCCTTTTCAATATCGCGGTACTTGATACCGATGTCGCTGCGATAGTACATTCCGTCAAAATGGATTTTTTGTGCATTCGCATATACTTTCTTGCGGGCGTCTTCAATGTCCACGCCACGAGCGCAAACACCCAGCACACGGCCGCCAGCCGTCACCAACTTGCCGTCCTTGATTGCCGTACCTGCGTGGCACAATACAACCCCGTCGTCCAAGCCACCGATTGTAATTTCTTTACCCTTTTCGTAGTGTTCGGGATAGCCGCCGCTTGCCAAAACCAAGCAAACGCACGCGCCGTCCTGCCATTCGATTTTCACGTCAGCAAGGCGTTCATCCGCTACCGCCGTAAAAATTTCCATCAAATCGGTTTTGAGCATCGGCAATACAACCTGCGTTTCAGGATCGCCAAAACGGGAGTTATATTCAATCACTTTATAGCCGTCCTTCGTCTTCATAAGACCGAAGTACAACACCCCTTTGAAAGGTCTGCCTTCCGCATTCATCGCGTACATGGTAGGCTGCATAATCTTTTCCATCACTTCTTTTTCGGAATTTTCACCGAAGAAAGGAGCGGGAGAAAACGTACCCATACCGCCCGTATTCAAGCCTTCGTCGTTGTCCTTCGCGCGTTTGTGATCGCAACTGGTAATCAGCGGAACAATCGTCTTGCCGTCCGTGAACGAGAGCACGGAAACTTCGGGGCCCTCCAAAAACTCTTCCACGACCACGGTTGCGCCTGCCTTACCGAACTTCGATTCCAACATCATTTCGGAAAGACCCTGCAACGCTTCTTCACGCGTTTTGCAAATCAATACACCCTTGCCAAGCGCCAGCCCGTCCGCTTTCAAAACCACAGGAAGAGCGCAAGTTTCCACGTACGCTTTCGCTTTTACATAATCGTCAAACGTTTCGTACGCCGCCGTCGGAATGCCATATTTCTTCATCAAGTTTTTAGAAAACGCTTTGCTTGCTTCGATAATCGCCGCGTTCTTCTTCGGCCCAAATGCCTTAAAACCGCATTCTTCAATCGCATCCACAAGCCCGATTGCCAAAGGATCGTCAGGGGTGACCACCGTAAAGCCGACGTCCGTATGCGCCTTTAACCATTCACACACCGCATCGGGGTTCATATAATCGACGTTCACGCATTCCGCGTCCGCGCCGATCCCTGCGTTCCCTTTCATCGCATAGATCTTTTCTACTTTCGGCGACTTTTTAAGCGCCTGTATAACGGCGTGTTCTCTGCCGCCGTTTCCGATTACCAAAACGTTCATTTCGCTCTCCGTTCTTTACTCATAAACCTTGAC
Source organism: Candidatus Scatosoma sp. (assembly GCA_045652785.1). Lineage (GTDB taxonomy): Bacteria > Bacillota > Clostridia > Christensenellales > Borkfalkiaceae > Scatosoma. The sequence goes on from JAZOLF010000006.1 coordinate 6,365, forward strand.
TTTTCTGCCCTGCTTTTCCACTTTCCCTTCACAAAGAAGGCGCATCGCCGCAGGTAAAAGTCTGTGTTCCAGCGCGAGTACGCGCTGTTGCAAACTTTCAGGGGTGTCTTCGTTCTCCACCCGAACGCAACCTTGCATAATAATTGCGCCGCCATCTACTTCCTTTTCGACAAAGTGCACCGTCGCGCCCGATACTTTCGCGCCGTAATCGAGCACCGCTTGGTGAACGCGCAGCCCATAATAGCCCTTACCGCCAAAGGCAGGCAACAGGGACGGGTGAATGTTCACAATGCGGTCTTCAAACGCAGAAATGAAACTTTCGGGGATAATTTTCAGCCAGCCTGCAAGCAGGATATATTCGATCCCTTCCGCGTAAAACTTCTTCGTGATGCGCGCGTAAAATTCATCCATACTTTCCCCGATAGACGGATTGTAAACCAGGGTGTTGATCCCGTGCTTTGCCGCGCGATCCAACGCGCCGATATTCGGTTTTGACGCTACCAGGTATGCAATCTCACAAAATTTCAACTTCTCGTTTGCATCCACAACCGATTGAAAATCCGTGCCGCCTCCCGACGCAAATACAGCAATTTTCTTATACATACTTTCTCTCTTACAAAAGGATTACGCCTTCGTCGCTTTTGACGATTTCGCCCAACACGTAAGCGTCTTCACCGTTCGCCTGCAAAATAGCCAACGCTTTTTCCACGTCTTCTTTTGCAACGATTACGCTCATACCAACGCCCATGTTGTAGGTGTTATACATATCTCTTTCGGGGATATTGCCCGTCTTTTGCAACAAATTAAAGATAGGCAAAACGCGAACGTTCTTCTTTTCAATCTTCGCGCCTAAGCCCTTCGGGATACTTCTGGGAATGTTTTCGTAGAAACCGCCGCCCGTAATATGCGAAACACCCTTTACTGTGATTTCTTCAAACAGCGCAAGCATCGGCTTTACGTAGATTTTGGTGGGCGTGAGCAACGTTTCACCAAGACTCTTACCACCCAACTCTTCAAGCGGGGTTTTGATGTCCGCATTTTCAATGTCGAATACTTTACGAACCAACGAGAAACCGTTGGAGTGCACACCGCTCGAAGGCAACGCGATAATCACGTCCCCTTCTTGCATTTTGGAATTATCCAAAACTTTGCTCTTATCGACGATCCCTACGCAGAAACCTGCAAGGTCGTATTCGTCCACAGGATAAAAGCCAGGCATTTCCGCCGTTTCACCGCCGATGAGTGCCGCGCCAGACTGCACACAGCCTTCCGCAACCCCTGCAACGATGTCCGCAATCCGTTCGGGAACGTTCTTTCCGCACGCGATATAATCCAAGAAAATTTGCGGTTTTGCGCCTGCACAAATGATGTCGTTAGCGCACATAGCCACACAGTCGATACCTACGGTATCGTGCTTGTCCATCAAAAAGGCGATTTTGAGTTTCGTCCCCACGCCGTCTGTACCGCTTACCAAAACGGGACGGGTAATGCCCGTCAAATCGAGTTCAAACAAACCGCCAAAGCCGCCGATTTCACTATCCGCGCCCTTGATGATTGTTCTTGCGATATGCGATTTCATTAATTCCACCGCTTTATAACCAGCGGTAATATCCACGCCCGCCGCTGCGTAACTTTCCGATTTCGAATTTTTCATAATTTACTCCTTACTCTCCGAGATTTTATGGTCGTATTTGTTGATAACAGGCACAGGTTCAGCCGTTGGATAGTTGCCATCAAAGCACGCCGCGCAATAGCCTTCGCACGCGCCGCCCGCACCAAGTTTGAACACGTCTTCCAGCGGCAAAAACGCCACCGTGTCCGCACCGAATATCTTTGCGATTTCTTCGGGAGTATGGTTGCAGGCAATCAACGACTTTCTGGACGAAATGTCCGTACCGTAGTAGCAGGGATTCAAGAACGCGGGTGCGGAAGATCGCACGTGAATTTCCTTCGCCCCTGCTTCGCGAAGAAGTTTTACAACTCTCGCACAGGTCGTACCGCGAACGATGGAATCGTCCACCAAAATAACTCGTTTCCCTTTTACCGTTTCCACGACGGGGTTGAGTTTAATCTTCACCTTGTCTTCACGCACGTTTTGACCAGGATCAATGAACGTTCTGCCGATATATTTGTTTTTAATCAGGCCGAGTCCGTAAGGGATGCCCGATTCTTCCGCATAGCCGATTGCCGCGTCAATGCCTGAATCAGGTGCGCCGATAACGACGTCCGCTTCCGTAGGATATGCTTTTGCAAGGAATGCCCCCGCGCGTTTTCTCGCAAGATGTACCGAACAGCCTGCGATAGTCGAATCGGGACGGGCGGTATATAAGTATTCAAACACGCACATTCTTTCGGGTTTGCCGTGACAATGTATGTCAATCGAACGAATACCGTCTTTCGTAAAGACTACCACTTCCCCTTTCTTAATATCCCGAATATGCGCCGCACCAACGGATGCCAAAGCGCAACTTTCGCTGGAAATTACGTATTCACCGTCCCCGCGCTGACCATAGCACAAGGGCTTAATGCCGTTTGGATCGCGTGCCGCAATCATCTTTTGGGGGGACATCAAAATCAAGGAATACGCCCCGTCCAAGCGAGCCAACGCCTTAGTGACCGCTTCTTCAATAGACGAAGAATTGATACGTTCTTTGATGATTACCGCCGAGATAATTTCCGCATCGTTGCCCGTATGGAAGATCGAGCCTTGCAACTCCATCTCTTCTTTGAGTTGCGCGGCGTTGACCAACTTCCCGTCGATGGAGATTGCCATTCTACCCTTGCTGTGGTTAACGACAATGGGTTCAGCATTGATGCGGTCTTTGGTCGCACTCGTGCCGTAGCGGACGTTCCCAACCGCCATTTGCCCAAGCCCCAAATTATTTAAGACGCTCGGGGTGAACACTTCGTTCACAATCCCCGAATCTTTGTAGGCATGGAATACCCCATCGTCGTTGACAACGATCCCCGTGGATGCTTGTCCGCGATGTTGGAGCGCATACAAGCCGTAATAAACGCTTGCAGCAACGTCCGCTGTTTCCGTGCCGAAAATACCGAATACAGCCATTCGATTATTCCCCCATCAAACGGCGCATCATTTCTTGGTAAGCGCCTTCTACGCCGCCAAGATCGCGGCGGAAACGGTCTTTGTCCAACTTTTCACCCGTCGTCGAATCCCAGAAACGGCAGGTATCGGGAGAGATTTCGTCCGCAAGAACGATTTCGCCTTCCACCGTCTTACCAAATTCCAACTTGAAGTCAACAAGAGTGACGTTGAGTTTCTTGAAGTATTCTTTGAGCGTTGCGTTTACCTTGAACGCCATCGACTTGATTTGTTCGATTTCTTCTTTCGTTGCAAGTTTGAGCGCCAAAGCATGGTATTCGTTCAACAAAGGATCGCCCAAATCGTCCTTCTTGTAAGAGAATTCGATTGTGGGAGCGTCGAACACAACCCCTTCTGCTACGCCGTAACGCTTAGCAAACGAACCCGCGGAAATGTTGCGGATGATAACTTCCAAAGGTACAATGGAAACTTTTTTTACCAACGTTTCACGATCGGAAAGTTCTTCTACAAAATGGGTTTTTACCCCTTCCTTTTCCAAAATTTGCATCAGGAAGTTGCTCATTTTATTATTGATAACCCCTTTGCCTTCGATCGTGCCCTTCTTCAAACCGTTGAACGCCGTTGCATCATCCTTGTAGGATACGATTACCAACGTGGGATCTTCGGTTGCGTACACTCTTTTCGCTTTGCCTTCGTACATTTGCGCTTTCTTTTCCATGGTTTTATCTCCGTTAAAATTATTTTTTGTTTTTGTGTTGCCCTGTTTTAGGGCGATTTTGTATAGGATTACAACAATTCTTGCAACGCTTTATCGTCCGCGTTGATTTTTTCCTGCATCGCTTTTTTGTAGTTCGCAAGCCCTTCTTCGATTTCAGGATACTTGATGCCTAAAATTTGGAGCGCAAGCAACCCTGCGTTTTCACCAGCGTTTACCCCAACCGTTGCAACAGGGATACCAGCAGGCATTTGCACAATGGAAAGCAAACTATCCAGCCCGCCCATCATATCCGTTTTCACGGGTAAGCCGATGACGGGAAGGGTTGTGAGCGCCGCAATTACGCCGCCCAGATGCGCCGCTTTGCCCGCCGCACAAATCAATACTTCCATGCCGTTTTTGCGGGCGTTTGCCGCAAACTCATGCGCTTCATCGGGGGTTCTATGCGCGGAAATTACACGTACTTCCGTTTCCACGCCGAACTTTTTTAAGACGGAAACAGCGGGTTTCACCACGTCAAAATCCGATTTACTACCCATCAAAATACCTACTTTTGCCATAATTTTCTCCTTTTTTTCTATGTTTTTATGCAATAAAAAAATGAAAAAGGAGCGCAACCTATATTGCACTCCGTTGATTATATAATACGGTCAACTGCCCAAATAAGGGGGTTTTTGCGCGCGAAAAAACACCGCAGGTGTTGCCTGCTTTCAAAAGCGTTCTTCCAAGCACCAAGATACGTTCTTTCATGTCGCCGTTCCCTTTTTCTTTTGCTATTGTTCTACTACATTTTCCCCTAATACAATCGCTATTCAGTTGTTATATCCATTATAGCAAGGAACGAAAAAAAAAGCAAGTATATGAAAGTAAAAATATTTATATTTTTTTATCAGCCGTTTTCTGCGTCGAAGTTTGCGCGAAAAATGCAACCGCAGCAAAGTATGCCGCGCCGTAAGGCATACAGCCTTCATCAAAGCGCACACGCGGGCTGTGGAGCGGTTCATCAAAACCCTGCCCCCTACTTCCTGCGCAAATCCCCACCATTACGGACGGTACTTTTTGGGCAATATAAGCAAAATCTTCGCTGCCGCCTACGCCCCCTTTTGGTATGTCCGCCGCCGATAAGACGTACTTGTCACCCAACGCCTTTTTTGCACAATCCAGCGCCGTTTTCGACATTTTTGCATCGTTTTGTAGGCAAGGGCAACCGCTTTTCCATACGACTTTTGCTCGGGCGCGATACGCCATCGCTATCGTTTTTGCAATCTTATCCAACCGATCTTTTATATAGGAACGTACGTCTTCATCCATCGACCGCATTGTCCCAGATAAAACCGCCTTACCCGCAAGCGCGTTGTCCGCATCGCCCGCATGGAATTGCCCGATCGTCAGCGTAGAAAAATGGGCGGGAGAAATTTCCCTGGATGAAAGCATTTCCAGCCCCGTTAAGATTTTCGCACCAACCAAAGCCGCATCCACACCTTGCCACGGCGACGAGCCGTGACAGCCTTTCCCTTTTACCGTCAAATCAAAAAAGTCAGCGGCAGGGGCGCTTACGCCAGGGGCAGCCACAATCAGCGTGCCCGTCGGAAAAGGCATCGCAGGTAAAACGTGCAGCATCGTCGCGCTATCCACTCCGTCTAAAACGCCCGCATCCACGCAATCTTTCCCGCCTTGCAGAATCTCTTCCGCGGGTTGAAAAAGCAAGCGCACTTTTCGCGGCAAATCTTTTTCCCGCTTTTTCAAAATCGCCGCCGCGCCTAAGAGCATCGCGGTATGCAAATCATGTCCACAGGCGTGCATACGTCCATCTTTACACGCAAACGGCTCACCCGACTTCTCTTGAATAGGCAACCCGTCTGCGTCCGCGCGCAACAAAACGCACCCGTTCCCAGAACCGATTTCCGCAATAATCGCATACCTGCCTATGGGTTTTGGAGTATATCCCAACTCTTTTAGCCGTTTTTTTACGTAAGAAAAAGTGCTCGGAAGATCAAAACCCACTTCCGCATTTTTATGCAAATATCGGCGGTCTTTTTGCATTTGTGCGTACTCTTTTTTTGCCAAAGTAAGCCATTCTTTTCCCATAATGGTAGTATGCGATCCGTCAATTTTCTTATGCAACTCAAAACAAAAAAACATCCACCCACGGTGAATGCTTTTGCTTTTTAACATTTTATCAAGGATTATTTTTCCAAAAAGACTTCGGCGTTGGTGCCGTAGAAAATGTCGTCTTTACCTGCAATCATTTGGCACAAACGCTCAAAGCGTTCCCACGCCCCTTCCTGCGCGTCAAACTCATAGGTATGCCCCCAAATGTAGAAGACTTTGGGTTCGTCGGTTTCCAACGCCAAAAATTGTTCGGCAAGATCAAAAATTTTTCCATCTCTAAAATGTGCCGTTGGGTTAAAGCGCAGGATATTTTGCTGCAAATCAAAAGAATATGTTGACGTAATGGTGCGTGAAAAGCGGATTTTCGTATCCTTTTTAAGCACCGCAGCAACACGGTCGTCGTTGTTCACACCGCCGCAGGGATATGCCATACAACGGATTTCTTTGCCCGTCAATTCTTCCAGCATTTCGCGATCCTTTTCTACCTGCCACACCACACAGGAATCGGACAATTGAGTCAAATTCGGATGAGCAACCGTATGCACTGCGACTTCATGATTTTTATACACTTCCTTCACCTGCGCAGGCTCGATCACCGTTCTTTCCACAAGGCGGCCTTCCGTCTCATACGGAAATTTAATACCGAATCTCCCAGAGTTTATGTTAAACGTACCCTTCAAGCCGTACTTATCCAAAATGGCGGTCGTGCGAATATCCTGCGACACGCCATCGTCAAAACTAAACGTAATTGCCTTCTTTTTACCTTGCCACATATACAAACTCCCTTTCCTGTTTTTTGTCGTTTTTAGTCGGTTTTTGAACGTTTTTACAACGTTTTTTCTAATTTCATACACACGATAAAGGTGTTATCCTTAAAATCATACGGGATTTGATCAAAGCCGCTTGCACAAAAAAAATATGCGTAGGCTCGCCATTTTCATCAAACACAACGGATGGACGATCCAAATTGCCCTGTGTCGTTATTCTGCCGTCCGAAACCGCTACGCCGACGCGGTTTCTGTTCCACGTTTCTTCGCAATACGGCAACGGCATATCGTCCGCGCTGGTCGGAATATTCCCGCCGTATGTCGTACCCATATAGTAAAGATAAAACTTGCTGTTGTTCTCCTTGATGCAGGTATTATGGGTATTCATACCATCGAAATACTCTCTACCACGACGGGGCAAAGCAACGTTTTAATGGTACGGGCCTTCAAACCGATAGGCGACCGAATGGATGATTTCGCCATTAAACAGCCAGTTCCAGGCAAACCCATATTCCTTTTTCCACCGAGAGAAAAACATATGATACTTCCCGCCAGATTATATCACCAAACAATCGCAAACGTAATCATCGTCAAGTCTTAAAGCGATATTTGCCTTTCCAGCCTTATAGCCCCAGCGTTTCATCGCCCATGCCCTTTTTCGCAAAATCTCTTTCGCGTTCCCTTGATTAAAAAAAATTATAGCACAGTTTTTAGCGTTTGTAAATAGTATAAGCAATATTTTTGCGCCGACCTTTCAAAATTTTCTGCTTGGAGTTTTCAGGATAGCCACACAAAAAAGCATCTCATCCGAGATGCTTTTCTTTGCTTTATAAAAGTTTAATCTTCCTTTCTTTTGCGAGAGAGAACAAGCGCCGCCATTCCAAATAAAGGAAAATTCCGTAACATAATAGAGTGTATTTTGCGATTCGCAAACCTACTTACCGCCGATGATGATTACGCTACCAACCTGTACGTTTTCCGCACAAAGCGAGAGATAAATGGTGCTGTCAATCGAGCAATTTTTGGCTGTCCATATGCGAGAAGTATGATAAACTTTTTCGTTCCTTCGCCCTTATACTTCCATTTCACTTGCACGGGCGCTTGCGCATTTTTCATCCCGCCCCCCGCATAATCGGCAACGTCCACGCCTTCCCCTGCCTGTAAAAAGTTCTTCGCGGCATCCACGTAAGGGAACACTTCGCTCTCCGGCAAAAGAATAGAAAGAGTCGCCGATTCAGGCGTTTCGGGATCATCCGGCGTAGTATCGCCACCCAGTTCGCTGGAATCGTCATGGGTGGAAATTCCGTCCAAATTAGACGAACCGCCTACCCAATCTTTAACGGACGTTTCCGTAGAAAAACTGTCCATATTGCGGTCTGCACAGCCTGCCGCACCGATCAAAACGCGCACAGCATCGCAAAGAATGATTATGCAAAAGGAACTTTTCTTATCGTTTTTTTCATGCATTTCTCTCCTTATTATAGTGCATAGAAGCTATATTAAGATTTTAAGTTTTTTTGCAGACTGTTAATACCCTTTTTTTGTTTTTTTGCCCGCTATCCATAAAAAGAGCAACAAAAAAGCACCTTCTTACGAAGATGCTTTTGGTGGGAGGGGTGAGACTCGGACTCACGAAACCTGAGGTGGCGGATTTACAGTCCGCTGCAATTGCCGCTATGCGACCCTCCCATCTATATCATAAAATTATTGTTTGTTGTGGAGCCGGTGATTGGACTCGAACCCACAACCTGCTGATTACAAATCAGCTGCTCTGCCATTGAGCTACACCGGCATGTATACCATTTCGGTGGTGCCTTGGGGCGGAATCGAACCACCGACAGGCAGATTTTCAGTCTGCTGCTCTACCAACTGAGCTACCAAGGCATTTTGGCGACCCAAAACGGGCTCGAACCGTCGACCTCCAGCGTGACAGGCTGGCGCTCTAA
>JAZOLF010000007.1:0-4088 GCA_045652785.1 Candidatus Scatosoma sp.
TTCATCGTCCACTACGATTACGTGGTCGCTATCCCAACGAACGGGGCGGGATACGTGGAGTTGTACTTTGTCATAGAACGCAAGCATCGAAGGGATCTTATCGGAAACCACTTCGGTAGGGTGGTAATGACCCGTATCCAACAAGCAGCAGATACCGCGCGTTGCCGCGTAGTTTTGATAGAATTCGTTGCTGCCTACCGTATAACTTTCTACACCGATACCGAATACTTTGCTTTCTACCGCGGGGATAACCCATTCCTTGTCATAGCCTTCAAGAACTTCGTCCAAGGACTTCTTCAAACGAAGACGGGGGCCAAGACGATCCGCAGGGATGTCTTTCGTACCATCGGGAACCCAAAGGTTGATGCAGCAAGGGCTGCCCATTGCCTTACCGATTTCCGCCGCAATCTTCATACATGCTTTACCATGCGCTACCCAGAATTTACGTACCGTTTCGTCGGGGGAAGACAGGGACAAGCCGTCTTTCATCATAGGGTGAGAGAACCAGGTGGGGTTGAAGTCAACGCCTTCCAAGCCGTTTTCCTTCGCCCATTTTACCCAAGGTTCAAAGTGCTTGTATTCGTAAGCGTCGCGGTCAACCTTGCCCTTATCTTCGCCAAGGATCGCGTAGCATGCGTGTACGTTTACACGCTTTTTGCCGGGCATCAACTTGAACGCCGTCGTCAAGTCTGCAAACAATTCTTCGGGGTTTCTTGCTCTGCCGGGGTAGTTGCCCGTCGTTTGGATACCGCCCGAAAGGGAATCGCTGCCGTCAAAGCCGATTACGTCGTCGCCTTGCCAACAATGTACGCTAACGGAAAGTTTGGACAAACGTTCCATTGCCGCTTCCGTATCTACGCCGAAACTTGCATAGATCTTTTTTGCTTCTTCATATCTGGACATAATTTTTTCTCCTTTATGTCTTTAATTTATTTTTTTCAATATTGTTTTAGCGTGCGTGCGTAACGCGCGCGCATTCAGTCGGTTCGCGGAATTAAAGTTCCGCAATATCAAACGAACGCTTGACGTACTCTCTGCCTTCGGCAACGCCGCTTAAATCGCCCATGCCCACCATTTGCATCATCAGGTTGCCGATTGCCGTACCTTCCGAAGGCCCGGTGATAATCTTCTTGCCCGTGTACTTCGCGGTGAGTTCGTTCAAAAGCACGTTCTTGCTGCCGCCGCCGATGATGTTCAAGGTCGAGTACTTTTCGCCCGTCACTTCTTCGAGCGCTTTGAGCGAATAGTCGTAATATCTTGCAAGGTTGTTGTAGATCACGTACGCCATTTCGCCGACCGAGAGTTTTCTGCCCACCGTTTCGGTGATTACGTCAATCATGCTTTCAGGCGCAAGGAACTTTTGGTCGTTGACGTCAATTTCGTCGTCCACGGGATTTTCACGCGCCATATCTGCGAGTTGCGCAAAACTGTAGGCGTCGTTCAATTCGTGACGAACCTGCTGGATCATCCAAAGCCCCATGATATTGATTTGCAAACGGTATTGCCCTTGCACGCTGCCTTCGTTGGAGTAGCCCGCCGCTCTTGCCGCTTCCGTCGTGTGCGCGTAGTCTTGTTCTACGCCCAAAAGCGACCAAGTACCGCTGGAAATGTACGGGGTTTGTCCGCTCAAAGGAGCAGCAAGCACCGCGCTTGCGGTATCGTGCGTCGCAGGGAGAACCACCGTCGCCTTATAGCCGACGTACGCCGCCACTTCGTCGGTGAACTCGCCTACCACCGTACCGGGTTGAGAAAGTTCGCCGAAGAGTTCTTTCTTATAGCCGAGTTTTTCCAAAATCTCGCTATCCCATTTACGGGTCTTCGTGTTGACCATACCCGTCGTGGTCGCGTTGGTGTATTCCTGTTTCTTCACGCCCGTCAAACGGAAGTGGAAATAATCGGGGAGCATCAAGAAGGATTTTGCTTTCGCCATACGTCCGCTCTTCACGTCGTCCAAGAGTTGATATACCGTGTTAAAGGATGCGAACTGGATACCCGTTCTTTCGTAGAGTTCCGCAAAAGGAATGATCGAATGTACCGCAGGGATCGTGTTTTCCGTTCTCGCATCGCGATAGCAATACGTCCCGCCGATTGCTTGATCGTTTTCGTCAAGCAACGCGTAGTCAACACCCCAAGTATCAATACCCACCGACGCGGGGATTTTGCCCAGATCGCCCGCCTTTTTCAAGCCGTTCAAGATTGCGGTGAACAGGCGTTCATGCGTCCACATCAAGTGCGGTTGCCCGTCGAATGCCGTCAACGTTTCGGGGCCGTTTTGGAAACGGTAGATTTCTTCCGTCACCATCTTCCCGTTTTCCAGGTAAGAAAGGATGTGTCTGCCCGAAGATGCGCCGATGTCAATAGCCAAATAATATTTCATGTTCCGTCCGCCTTTTGCGTGTTTTCGCTGGTTTTGAGCCCCGACGAATGCGTTTTCGGTTTTGCGCATTTTTGCGCGTTTCCCGTCGCATCGCTTTTGCCCTTTATGATTATATCATAGAAAAAACTTTTTGTCTATATATGTTTGAAAAGTTGACAAAAAAACATTTTTGTGATAAAATATGAACACAAATGAACAAAATCAAACAAAAACACGCAAAAAACGGACAAAAACGGGGGGAAATCGGATGCAAAACGAAAGACAAAACGCCATTTTGCAGGCATTGAAAGAAAACAAGAGCGCAAACGTCGCGGATTTGGCAAAAAAATTATACGTCAGCGAAGCGACCATTCGCCGAGATTTGGCGCAAATGGAGAGCATGGGGCTTATCGAGCGCACACACGGCGGCGCGCTGTTACCTGAGAACGCGGAAGAAATTTCCATTTTCTTCCGAATGGAAAAAAACGCCCGTGAAAAAGAGCGCGCAGCGACGAAAGCGTTGCCCCATATCCCCTATTTTAAGTCGGTCTTTATCGACAGTTCTTCCACCGCTTTGGCACTTGCCGAACGCATGGATTTGAACCATAAAACGGTGGTGACAAACAACCTGCAAACGGCAATCCAACTTTCCAAAAAGCCGAACATTAACCTGATTTTGTTGGGCGGAAACGTAGCCTACAACACCATCTCTGCAACGGGCAGTTGGACAACCCGACAACTCAATGATTTTTCCTTTGATTTGATGCTTTCATCCTGCGCGTCGGTGCAAGACGGAGCGGCGTTTGAACGCTCTTTGGACCAAAAGGAATTAAAGCGTATGGCGTTCAAAAAAAGCAAGGTTCGGGTGCTGATTATCGACCATACGAAATTCGGCGCGCACGGCACCTATCGCCTTGCCGATTTGACGGAATACGACTTTGTCGTAGCCGACCAAATTCCCGACGGGATCGAAGGGCTGGACGGAGTACGGTTTTTCTAAGCCAAAAAGGCGAACACCGTGCGGGTTTTTGTGTGGCAACTCCACCGACAAAACCCCACTTTTTCCTAACCGCCACGCCACCGTTTACTCCCAAAAAAACGCAACAAAAAACGCCCTGCGGCGCATACCGCAAGGCGTTTTCCTTTACCATATTTAGTTCTTTATAAGTTTGTAAATCAACTGCACTTCGTCACGGCTAATCGTTTGATCCGCAGCCATAAAGGTACAGCACAAAAGAAGCACTTTCGATTTCATTTCGTTGGGAAGACCGTCAATGATTTCATCGAGCGCCGTCACCATCGCGTCGTCCAAACCTCTTTGCGCCAAATCTTTCACGTCGTCGTAAGTATATTCGGTCTGCAAAACGTCGCAAACAAACTCATATTCCTTTTGGGTAAGTTTGCAGTCAGCCGCAAGGGACGCCGCGATATAGCCGATCAAAACGGAAGTACCCTTTTCAGCATCGCCGTTTGCTATATCTTCGAAATACGGGCAAAGTTCCCCGATCGCTTGGCGTGCCATGCCAACCAAATTTTCATAAGGTTCGTTGACGATATCTTGTAGAAGTTGATTAAAATCCATATTTTTTCTCCTTTTTTGTAAGTATTATATGGATTATATCACACCTTGTCAGGGTTGTCAAGGGAGAAAAATTCATCTTTTTCTCATTTTTTTTAACCGCAATCCCGTATTTTTCACACTCCAACTCACCGTCTTCCCACCAAAAAGAGA
>JAZOLF010000008.1:0-4335 GCA_045652785.1 Candidatus Scatosoma sp.
GAAAGTACGCCCTGAAATGCACTGCGGTATTTGCGGTGAACACGGCGGTGATCCTTCTTCGATCGAATTCTGCCACGCTATCGGCTTGACCTACGTTTCCTGCTCGCCTTACCGTGTACCCATCGCAAGATTGGCTGCTGCTCAGGCGAACATTAAGAACCCCCGCAACTAATTGCAGGTGAACTAAATCATAAGACGGCTTGCCCTTTGGGGTGAGCCGTTTTTTGCTGGTCAAGGCAGGTAGGTACCGTATGCGATGGGAATTTTGTCACAAGGATTGACTTTTTTTGCATAGAATGATATACTATACTAACCTGATGGGCGGCGTGCTCGTCGGGTTAAGGAGTAAAAAAACTATGACTGGTTTTGAGTTGGTATTGTTGACCGCGCTGGGCGTGGGCGGTGCAACCGTCGTCGGCGCTTTGCTCGGGTTCTTATTTAAAAATATAACGCATAAGTTTTCGGATATCGTTTTATCCTTTGCGGCGGGTGTGATGCTCGCTGCGGCGGTCTTTGGCTTGATTGAACCTGCCTTTTCTTACGCTGAAAGCGGATTTGGCTTGGGCTGGGGATTGGTGATTGTTGTATTCGGGATTTTCGTCGGCGCGGTTTGCTTGAACTTGACGGACAAATTAGTTCCACACTTGCACCGCTTGGCGGGCGCGGATACCGAAGAACACAATAATTCAAATTTGAGCAAAATCTTGCTATTCGTGATGGCAATTGCTATCCACAATTTGCCCGAAGGGATTGCGGCAGGCGTGGGGTTTGGCTCGGATAACACTTCGCAGGCGCTGATGATTGCGGGCGGGATTGCGCTCCAAAATATCCCCGAAGGCATGGTAATCATCGGGCCGATGCTTGCGGCGGGGGTGACGAAAAAACGCACTTTCTTGATTGCGCTTGCAACGGGGCTTGTAGAAGTGGTTGGCGCGTTGCTCGGCTATTTTGCGGTGAGTGTTGCAACCGTGATACTTCCCTTTGCGCTGGCGTTTGCTGGCGGTACGATGCTGTACGTGATTAGCGATGAAATGATCCCCGAAACACACGCTCACGGTGGGGAGCGGGGGGCTACGTACGCCTTGCTCGTTGGGTTCTGCTTGATGCTCGCGATGGACATTTTGCTCGGTTAAACCCGTACATGGGTGGCGCAAATTCATGATTGTTAAGAGAAAAGGAAGGCAAAACCTTCCTTTTTTTGTATGAGTGGATTTGGGCGGGTTTGCATTCGGGCGTTTCATAGTATCTATGGAGCCGTACGATGCAACGAAAAATGGGATGTTTAGCGTATTCTTTGCGATTTACCATGTAAAGTACTTGACGTTTTTATCAAGGTGTGTATAACTTATACACAATATCGGGGAAATGATGAATATAGGAAAAGGAAGATTGTGAAAAGGTTTATAGGAGTGTTATGGTGAACGATGAAAGAAGTTTAGAGAGAAAAGTACGTTCCGTGGGAAATGGGGATTGCAAATTGTAGGGAAGAAGGCGCGGCGGCGCGTATCAAAACGCTGTCGGACGAAAATGGCGAGATTTTGAAGGATGAAAACGGTAATGCCGTGGCAAGCCCTGCTTGCAGCAATATCGACAAGGATGGTTCCATTTTGGCGGAATCACCTTCGGGTTCCCGACGGAAATCGCAGAGACGTTGTAAACAACATAAAAAAACTCCCCAACACGGGGAGTTTTTTTGTTATAATGGTTGACAATTCGCACGCGCGGGTGTATAATAATGAAAATTCAATAGACCTGTAAAAGGGAGTAGAAGGCGTGAAAACCTATGGGTTTTACGTGCGTGAGCCGTCAGTACAGCATGAAGAATGCTCGGCAACGATTAAATTTCAAGACTTTTACCTTATCCGCAAATCTTTTTTATGCGTTAGGGGAAAGGTCTTATTTTTTAGGAGTTATACTATGGAATGGTGGCAAATGGCATTGTATATCTTGTTCTTGCTCATCGGTATGGTGCTCTTGGTGAAGGGCGCGGACTGGTTTGTGGACGGCGCAAGCAATATCGCAAGGGCGTTAAAAATCCCTTCGCTGATTATCGGCTTGACGCTCGTTTCGATGGGTACGAGCGCACCCGAAGCGGCGGTGAGTATCACCAGCGCTGTTAACCAAAACGTTGAAATGAGCGTTGGCAACGTCGTTGGGAGCAACATTTTCAACACTTTGTTTATCGTAGGTTTGTCGGCGGCGTTGATGCCGCTCATTATCAACCGCGATATGAAACGCTACGACCTGCCCATTATGTTGGGGCTGTATGTTGCGTTGGCGGTTTGCTGTTTTGCAATCACCCCTGGGATCATTGATAGATGGGAAGGCGGCATCTTGTTGGCGCTGTTCGTTGCGTACATGGTATTCCTTTTGTTGCGCGCAAAGAATACGCCAGACGAACAGGTAGAAGGTGCGGAAGAAAAAGAAGCGATGCCCATTTGGAAGTCCATCATCTTGACGGTGGTGGGGCTTGCCGCAATTATCGTCGGCGGTACGTTCTCGGTCGATTGCGCCGAAGCGTTGGCACTCGCTTGGGGGATGAGTGAATCTCTTGTCGGGTTGACCATTTTGGCGCTTGGTACTTCGTTGCCCGAACTTGTCACCAGCGTGGTGGCATCCATCAAGAAGGAAAACGATATTGCCATCGGGAACGTTGTCGGCTCGAACTTGTTTAACGTAATGTTCATTTTGGGGCTTTCCGCGATTATTACCCCCCATACGCTTGCGCCCGATGCGGGGCTTACCATCGGTTTGATGGTTGCAAGTGCGGTGGCGCTGGTGCTCATTTCGCTTTTCTGCAAGACCACCAAAAAGTGGCAGGGGATTGCGATGCTTTCCGCATACGTTGTGTTTGTCGCGTTGCTCATTATGCAAAACTACGGCGTGATTTCTCTGGTCGGTTAATGGATCCAACTTCTTGACTTTTTGGGAAGAATTTGCTATGACAATAACAAGGAGTACGAATTATGAAAAAACAAAAGACGGTAGCGCTGATTGCGCATGATGGTAAAAAACACGACATTGTCAACTGGGCGTTGCAACACAAGGATGCGTTGAAAGAATATAAACTTTGCGGTACGGGTACGACGGCGAAACTCATTTCCGAAGCGACGGGTTTGCAGGTGAAAGGGTATTTATCTGGGCCGCTTGGCGGGGATTTGCAAATCGGCGCAAAGATGGCGGAAAAAGCGATTGATATGGTGGTATTCTTCTGGGATCCCCTGTCTGCGCAGCCCCATGATCCCGATGTAAAGGCGTTGCTCCGTATTGCGGTGGTGTACGATATTCCCATCGCGACGAACCGCGCAACCGCGAATATCTTGCTCTCTATTTGATAGGGGCAGGTGTGCGTTGAACGTAAAAAATAGTCGAAAATATGAGAAGAGAGTTGAAAAGGAACGCTTTTTCAACTCTTTTTTATTGCGCTTGTTTAGGGCGGTGAAAAAATATTTTCAGAAAAAAAATAAAAAATCCGTTTAAGTGCGGGAAAAAGCGTTTATATACATAGTGTTGACAAATGTTGACAAAGTGGGCGCAGTTGTGCTATAATGAGTGCGTTCGAAATAATAAACAGAGGTGTTTTTATGAAATACGCATTGAGAGGTATTACTGCCGAAGAAATCTCCTACAGCATGAACCGTGTACGCTTGGATCCCAACCAACGCGTGGAAATGAAACCGCAATTTGCGCGTGGCGTGAAAAGAGTGAAAGAAGATGATAAACTCTACTTCTTGACGCTCGAAGTGAAAATCGAAGGAACGGAACAAAATCCTACCCCCTTCAATTTGAAATGCCGTTTGGTTGGCGCATTCGTTGCGGAAGAAATCGAAAGCAAGGAAGACGAACAACTTTTGGTTATGTCCATGTCCGAAATTGTATATCCCTACTTGCGTTCGACGGTAGCGGCGGTGACGGCAAACGCGTTTATCGCACCCATCAACCTGCCCGTAGTTCCCATCACGGCGATTTTCCCCGAACAGCCTACCCCTACGGAAAACACCGTTAGTTAAGTATTTCGGGAAAGAAGCAGGTAGCACCTGCAAGGAGTAATTCAATATTGATAAAAAGAAAAAATCCAACATGGGCAAGTGTCTGTGTTGGATTTTTCTGTCTTTTTTACCTATAAAATGCGGCGCAATACGGTGTCGCGGTTGCGCGTTTCCTTGGGTCACGTACGTCTATGTACGCTCCCTGCGGAAATGCTCCCGCTCCTTGTCTTGCTTGCATTTTCTAACGGTAAAACCCGTGAAGTGGCGCAATACGGTGTCGCGGTTGCGCGTTTCCTTGGGTCACGTACGTCTATGTACGCTCCCTGCGGAAATGCTCCCGCTCCTT
>JAZOLF010000009.1:0-2647 GCA_045652785.1 Candidatus Scatosoma sp.
ACCTCTTCTAGGCATAGTTTTAATCCTCCTTTAATAATTTTTGATAAGGGCATTACCCTTCAGTACAGCTATCGCGCTTCCAAATCTTTGTTGGAGTGCGAATCTTCTGCAACTTGCGTTGCATACTGCCTACTTTTATTCGGGGCTTGTCGAGCTATATTCCGATTAACAAGTAGGTCTTTTGCGTTTTGGTTTCCATAGTCTTAAAACGCAAGCGACTTTCGGTGAGATTTTAAAGCGTCCGATCGCTTTGAAAGCCAATGCTTTCTTCGTTGCTTGTCCTAATTAATTTTTGGTTAATTATTTAGGGCGTTTTGCGCCGTATTTAGAACGGGACTGCTTACGCTTAGCTACGCCGGCGGTGTCAAGCGCGCCACGTACGATATGATAACGTACACCAGGCAAGTCTTTAACACGTCCGCCTCTAATCAATACGGAGCTGTGTTCCTGAAGGTTGTGACCTTCACCGGGAATGTAAACCGTACCTTCCTGCTTGTTGGTAAGACGTACACGAGCAATCTTACGCATAGCGGAGTTAGGCTTCTTAGGAGAAGTCGTGGTAACGGACAAACATACGCCACGTTTTTGGGGGCAGTTGTCAAGAATCGGGCTCTTGGATTTGTAAACGAGCTTTTCTCTGCCCTTTTTGATAAGTTGGTTGATTGTAGGCATTTGTTGACCTCCTTGTAAAAATTTGGAATATATTTCTCAAAATTGCCCTTACGCAATTCAAAGAAAGCGAGTTTAGGTTGCTTGTCCTGTGTACTTTTTCTTGCGTATCGCCGCCAAAAAGGCATAGTACACCCAAAGCAACAGTCTAATTATACATATTCTCAACGCTTTTGTCAAACGTTTGAAAGAACTTTTTTTATTTTTTTGTAAAAAACGCAAAAAGGAAACCGTTTCCGATTTCCTTATATTCGCTATACCCTTACAGGGATTGCAACTGCGCCAAGCATTTTGCTTTCATATCTTCGTATTTAGCAACTTTTTCGCGTTCTGCATCCACCAACTTTTGGGGCGCTTTGCCGACAAAGTTGGGGTTATTAAGTTTGCCTTGCGCACGTTGGATTTCCCCTTCGATACGTTCGATTTCCGCCGACAAACGAGCCTTTTCCTTTTCGATGTCAACGAGTTCGCCCAAAGGTACATAGATTTCCGCAATGCTCGTCACCGCCGAAACCGTCTTTCCATCCACCGCCGCTGCGCTTTCAACAAAGTTGAGCGCACTACCGCCAGAAAGTTTCAAAATACTGTCTTTGTTAATCTGCACCAAACGCTTGCTTGCCGTGACAACGAACAATTCCACTTTCTTGGAAGGGGGACATTCCGCATCCTTCTTCATTGCGCGCACCGCTTTGATGATTTCCATAACCCCTTCGAAAGATTTTGATTCCTTTCTATACGCCATCTTGGAGTTGTAGCAAGGGAAGGACGCACGCATAATGCTGCCTTCGGTTTGGGGCAAGTTTTGATAGATTTCTTCCGTCACGAACGGAATAAACGGATGAAGCAACTTCAACGCATTTTCCAAAACATAGCAAAGCACGGAAAGCGTATCCGCCTTTTTATCCATATCGTCGCCGTAGAGTGCGGGCTTGGAGAGTTCGATATACCAGTCACAGAAGTTATCCCATACGAAGTCCATCGCAATATCGCTCGCAACGCCGAGTTCATAGCGGTTCAAGTTGGTCGTCACTTCACGGATACAGTTTTGCAACTTGGAGATAATCCACTTGTCCGCAGGGGCAAGTTTCACGTCTTCGATAGGCTTGATTTGCACGCCTTCTACGTTCATAAGCACGAAACGAGTTGCATTCCAAAGTTTGTTGATGAAATTGCGGCACGCTTCCACTTTCGAGTCCATATAGCGGGTATCATTACCAGGCGCTACACCCGTAAGCAAAGACAAACGAAGAGAGTCCGCGCCGTATTTTTCGATGATTTCAAGCGGGTCAATACCGTTGCCGAGCGATTTACTCATCTTTCTGCCCTGTTCATCACGAACGATACCGTGAATGAGTACGTCGTGGAAAGGTACTTTGCCCGTGTGTTCGATACCCGAGAAAATCATTCTGGCTACCCAGAAGAAGATAATGTCGTACCCCGTCACCAAAACGTCGGTGGGATAGAAATACTTATAATCAGGCGTGTTCTCAGGGAAACCGAGCGTTGAGAACGGCCACAACGCCGAAGAGAACCACGTATCCAAAACGTCTTCGTCTTGTTTGATTGCCTTGCAACCGCAAGCAGGACAGCAAGTAGGATCTTCCTTTTCGCAAATCACAGCGCCGCAATCAGGACAGTACCAAACGGGAATACGGTGACCCCACCAAAGTTGACGGGAGATACACCAGTCACGGACGTTTTCCATCCAGTTATAATAAATTTTCGAGAAACGATCGGGAACGAAACGTACCTTGCTCTTTTCCACCGCTTCGATTGCAGGTTTCGCAAGGGGTTCCATCTTCACGAACCATTGTTTGGAAACGATGGGTTCTACCGTCGAGTGACAACGATAACAATGCCCTACGTTATGGGTATGCGCCTCAATTTTTACAAGTGCGCCTTGCGCTTCCAAATCCGCAACGATTTGCTTTCTTGCTACGTATCTATCCATACCTTCGTACTTACCAGCCAAAGCGTT
>JAZOLF010000010.1:0-4652 GCA_045652785.1 Candidatus Scatosoma sp.
TGGTTTGCCCAAACTTTTGGAACTCATTTCCAAGTATTTGGAAGAACGTTTCGGCTTGCAATACGATCCGAAGAATATCATTGTGACGGTAGGCGGCAGCGGAGCGATAGACCTTGCTTTGCGTGCTTGCGTAGGGCGCGGGGAAGAAGTACTCGTGCCCGATCCGTCGTACGTTTCTTACGCGCCCTTGATCGGGATGTCCGACGGGGTTGCCGTACCCGTAGAATGTAAAGAAGAAGACGGCTTTATCGTCCGTGCGGAAGCCGTTGAAAAGGCAGTTTCGTCAAAGACGAAAGCGATTATACTCACCTACCCCAACAACCCGACGGGCGGGGTGATGACGAAAGCCCAACTTGAAGAAATTGCGGCGGTGATCATCAAGCACGATTTGCTTGTTATCACGGACGAAATCTATGCGGAACTCACCTACGGCGGCAAGCACACGTCGATTGCGTCCTTGCCTGGTATGAAAGAACGCACCGTTTACGTCAGCGGTTTTTCCAAAGCCTTTGCAATGACGGGTTGGCGTTTGGGGTACGTTTGCGCTCCTGCGGAAATCGACAACGCGATGTTCAAAATCCATCAATACGCGATGCTTTGCGCGCCGATTACTTCGCAATATGCAGGGATAGAAGCCTTGACGGACGGTTTTTCCGACGGATTTTCTTCCGTGGAAGAAATGCGTGACGCCTATGACAAGCGCCGTCGTTTCGTATTGAGTTCTCTTTCCGATATCGGCTTGCATTGTTTTGAGCCCCGTGGCGCGTTCTATGCGTTCCCGTCCGTAAAATCGACGGGGTTGGATAGTGAAACGTTCGCGGAAAACCTGCTGAAAGCAGAAAAAGTAGCGGTTGTTCCGGGTACGGCATTCGGTACGTTTGGCGCAAACAACGTCCGTCTTTCGTATGCGACGGGGATGTCGCAACTCAACGAAGCGTTCGAGCGCATGGACGCGTTTATGAAAAGTTTGCGATAAGGAATTGCCCACGTTTTACGAAAAAAAGGGGTAAAAAACCGAAAAAAAATCAAAAAAACTCCCCTTTTCCTACGGAAAGCGGATAGAAATTCATTGACAAGCAATCCAAAAATGGGTATAATAGGGGCAAGAAAAGCGAAATCACCGTGACTGTTCTTTGGTCGCGGTGCTATTTTTGCGCTTTGTTGGGAAACAAGGGATAGAATAAAGGAGAAAGAGAAGAAATGGCAAAGACGTATTTTACGGAAAGTGGCGCAGTAGCAGAAATTGACCTTGAAAAAGTGTATATGTCCCGTGAAGGATATGATGAAGCGAAAGCGTACTTGAAGTATTTACAGACGGAAAAAAGGGATGAAATCGTGGCAAGAATTGCAGAAGCAAGAAGCCACGGCGACCTTTCGGAAAATGCGGAGTACGATGCAGCAAGAAACGAACAGGCGAGCAACGAAGGCGAGATTTTTGAGTTGGAATATAAACTTAAAAACAGCGCTATCTATGGGATGCCCCCTGCGAACGTAGATTTCGTGACGTTCGGGGTGCGCGTGACCGTGTACGACGAAGAATGGGACGAAGAAGAAGAGTACGAAATCACCGGTTCGAAGGATGCGAACATTGAAGAAAACAAGATTTCGAACGAATCCCCGATGGGTATGGCTTTGTTTGGACACAAAGTCGGCGAAAAGGCGATCATTCACCTGCCGAACGGTATGGAAACCGAACTCATCATCAAGAAAATTGAACTGGCTTAATCTTTACGAATTGATTTTGGAGAAGTACGATGCAAGAAAATAACGTAAACGTAGAAGCAAAGGAAGAAGAACAACTCATTGAACAGGCGAGAGTGCGTCGCGAAAAGTTGCAAAAACTCGTTTCCGAAGGGAAGAACCCCTACGAACAAGTAAAATACGACGTGGATGCGGATTCCGCAACCATCAAAGCGAACTTTGAACAGTACGAAGGGAAGACCGTATCGCTTGCCGGCCGTATGATGTCCAGAAGAATTATGGGTAAGGCGTCTTTCTCGCACATTGCGGACAAGAGTGGCAGCATTCAGTTGTACGTTTGCCGCAACGATTTGGGCGAAGAAGAATATATGTCCTACAAAAAGGACTACGATATCGGTGATATCGTTGGTATTAAGGGTATGGTATTCAAAACCCAAACGGGGGAAATTTCCATCCACGTGACCAGCATGATTATGTTGACGAAATCCCTTCTGCCCCTGCCCGAAAAATACAACGGTTTGCAAAACCAAGATATGAAGTATCGTCTTCGTCACTTGGATTTGATTATGAACGACGACGTGAAAAAGACTTTCCGCGTTCGTTCGCAAATTTTGAAAGAAATCCGCGCATACCTTGATGGTATGGGCTATTTGGAAGTGGATACGCCCACCTTGTTGACGCTCGAAATCGGTGCGGATGCAAGACCTTTCAAAACCCACCACAACGCACTCGATTTGGATATGTATATGCGTATCGAAACCGAACTTTTCTTGAAGCGTTTGATTGTTGGCGGTTTGGACAGAGTATATGAAGTTGGCCGTATCTTCCGTAACGAAGGTATGGACGCGTTCCACAACCCCGAGTTCACGTCCATCGAAATGTACCAAGCGTACAGCGATTACTTCGATATGATGGACTTGATCGAAGACCTTTACAAGACGGTCACGATGAAAGTATGCGGTACGTTGGACATCACCTATCAAGGTATGGAAATACACATGGGCGAATGGACGAGAATGACGATGGCGGAATCGGTAAAGAAGTACGCTGGCGTGGATTATAACGACTGGGCTACCGACGCAGATGCACGCGCGGCTGCAAAGGAAAAGGGTTTGGAACTCGAACAAGGCGAAGCCGCAACGAAGGGGCACGTCTTGATCGAATTCTTCGATGCGTTCGTAGAAGACAAACCCATCCAACCTACGATCATTTATGATTATCCCGTAGAAAACTCGCCGCTTGCAAAGCGTAAGCCTTCGAACCCTGCGTTCACCGAACGTTTTGAATACTTCATTTGCGCGCACGAATACGGCAACGCGTTCTCGGAACTTAACGACCCCATCGACCAAAAGCAACGTATGTTGAAACAGGTTGAAGCAAAGCGCGCAAAGGGCAACAACGACGCGCAAGTGGACGAAGATTTCATCAACGCTTTGGAATACGGTTTGCCCCCCACAGGCGGTTTGGGAATGGGGCTCGACCGTTTGGTAATGTTGCTTACGGATAGTTCCACGATCCGCGACGTTATCCTTTTCCCGACTATGAAACCCAAAAAGTAACAAGCGGGAACATCCTATAAAAACAAGCGCCCAAAAATCGGCGCAAACGAAAACGCCGATTGTTTTTCTTTCGGCGTTTTTTCATACAGTTATCACACTCGTGTGATATACTGTGCAAAATTCACGCGCAGGAGTGCGATATTATGGATGCAAAAATTACAAAAAAACGGTTGGGACATTTGTTGTCTTACGACTGGATAAAAATGATAGCGGTGGTTGTGGCGGCTATTATGGTTTGGTCGCTCATTTTCACAGTGAGTGCCACCCGTATTACCAACACACAACGTTTTGTTGTCTATAACTATAGGGGAACGAACTTCGGTACGGGCGCAAATATTTACGGCGGCTACTCGCACGAGATTATCGAAGCGGAGTTGATAGACAATATGCGCGGCGGCGATGACACCTTCTTTACTATTTTGGAAGGCTATGTAGAAACGGGCGAAGGGGATATCATGTTGCTTGCGGATGCACCAGCCAGCCGCACGGAAAAGAAGGACGAACAGGGTAACGTTGTAATGAACGGCGAAGAAATCGTCTATGAATACGGCGAAAGTTATTTAGATCAGTTCCTTCGCAACTATATCGCGCGTCTTTCCCGTTTAGACGATACGGATACGAGCAAGGGGTATTTTACCCAAATGAACGAGTACCTTAGTAAGTTCTACGAAATCGACAACCCGACCGCGGCAACGTACGGCGGTATTACCTATATGACGTTCAAGGAAGACACCTTGAATAAGGAATTGATTGAAAGAGAATTCCGCGATCGTATCAAAGCAAACAAGGACAAGCGATACAAAAAGGAAGAACAAATCCTTGCGGCAATCCCGAAGGAAATTGAAAGAATAGAGATTTACCTTGCGGCGTATAAGCAATTCTTTGCGTATATTGCAAGCGGGGATATTGCGTTTACCAGCGTAGAAGTGCAGTTGTCGGAAACCTATACCATCAGCGGGGTTTACGGCATCAACCTTTGCCCTGACGAAACAAATGCGCCTAACATGAAAGACGCGATCTACTATGTAGATTTCGATGGGAAGATGCAGGCGCAAAATATGACGGCGCTGTTTATGAACTTGGATAAGTTGGATCCCAACTACCAGTACGAAAACTTAATTTTTATCAACGCGTTGATCGCGGACGCAAAAGAGTAAACACAACGGCGCAGGAAAAGGGTTAAAAAGGAAAAGGAGCGGCTATGCGAAAGTATTTTCAAAACGAAGAAGTCTTTGAAAAATGCCATATTCTCAAAATGCTGGATCGGCAAGCAGCCGAGCCGCACCGCTCGTACCATACACCTGGACACAAAGTACACGGCTACGACATCACCGAACTTGCGTATTCGGTCAATCTTTCCTGCCCAGAAGACGGACTTTAGTGGGCGGAACA
>JAZOLF010000011.1:0-4375 GCA_045652785.1 Candidatus Scatosoma sp.
AACTCCTTGGCTCACAGAACGACATGGCTACGATCCGACTTGGTTGATCCCTGCGAATGCGGCGGCAAAGAAAGACCCTGTAATTGCTTTGCGCACCGAATAACCCGAAAACAAGCAGGAAAAATTCTATAAAAAATGCGAAAAAACACCGAAAAAACGGTGTTTTTTTGTATAGATTTTTTGGGATAGGGCAAAATATGGTTAGGGGGTGAAGATATGAAACTTTTGAATATCGTTGCATATATCTTGGTGATTGTCGGCGCGGTAAACTGGGGTTTGTTCGGCTTGTTTGACGTGAACCTTGTATCTACCGTGTTCGGCGGCGCGCGAGTGGTTGGCTCGGTTATCGTGTACAGTATCATCGCGCTTGCGGCATTATGGTTGATTGTATCGCCCATGATGACGAACGGCGTTTTGTGGCTGCGCGGCGAACATCGCGCCGACTAATCAAGGCGCAAAGAAAAGCGGACTTCTCATCTGGGAAGTCCGCTTTTTTATGATACGTCGTTGGTTATCTTGCCTGCGTTAAAACGGGGGCGCTTTCGGAGAAACGTTTTACTGACTCGATAGCGCTTTCACAACGGCTGCGCGTTTTGTAGTGTTCGCCCAAGCAAAGGAGTTGACCGTTGCCGCCAAGCAGTTTGAAAATATAATCCCCGCGTTTGGTGATTGAGATACGGAAATTGCCTTTTGCAATATTCGTTTTATGGGTATCAACGGCATTCACCGCGCCTTCGTAAGTGGTGTACTCTTCGCTGGTGAGCAACTTTTCGCCGTTGGAAGCAAACAACTCGAAATAGTACAGTTTGCCAACCGTTTCGTCCCCTTTGACGGAGATGATCCATTTGCCTTCGTACCCTTCCGCAGGTTGGGAAACGGGGGCGTCGTCTTCGGCGGGGAGTTTGATGCGTACTTCTTCTACGTCTTCTTGAATAATCGCCGTTGCCGCAAAACGCTTGGTGGACGAAACAGCACTTTCACAGCGTTCCAAACTCTTATAGTTTGCGCCCGTGCAGAGCAGGGTGTTTTTCGCCGTCAACAGTTTGAAAATATAATCCCCTTTCTTGGAAACCGTGATGCGGAAATTGCCTTTTTCGACGTTGTCTTTGTGCGTTTGAATGCCTTTGAGTGCGCCTGCGTGGGAGAGATATTCTTCGCTGACAAGCAAGCGTTCCCCGTTCGATGCGCGGAGTTCGAAGAAGTAGCGTTCTTCCGTCGCTTGGTCGTTTTCGTCCGTTAAAAGGAGTTTGCAAATCACCCATTTGCCCGTATAGCGTTTTGTCGGCTCGGTTGCCGCTTTTTCTTTTTTGGGCTGTGCGGGTTTTGCGGGCTTTGCAGGGATGGGGTCGGACGGTTGCGCGGGCTTAGTTGCGGGCGCTTTCGTCGGCTTTTCCGCGTTCGGCACGGATTGCGCTTTGGCGGGTTGTTTTGCGGTTTCTTCCCCCATTTTCTTGGTCGCTGCAAGTGCGGATTTTACCGCCTTAGGGGATTTTTCCTTCTTTGCAGCAGTAGGAGCAGGTGTAGGCTCAATGGCGGGTGCGGGCGCGCTGACCTGAGTTTCTTCTTCGATAGCAGGGGTATCCACAGCCGTGGCGGTTTCTTCTTGGGCGGTCGTGGGTGCGGGCTCAACGGCGGGCGATTCGTGAATCGCCCCTACGGAAATTTGTTCTTCTGTTTTCGCGGGTGCGGAAGGTTGCTCTTCCGTTGTCGCAGGCGCGGGAGTTTGTTCTTCCGTGGTTGCGGGCTCGGGGGTGGGCTCGATGGCGGGCGATTCATGAATCGCCCCTACGGGTTTGCGCTTTTTTGCCTTTGCGCCTGTTGCCATCAAAGCGATGGTGGCGATAAGCATAATAAGCACGATGCCGCCGATGATGGCGGTTTCAAGCAGGTTGGTTTTGAAATATTCTAACACTTTTTCAAAAAACATAGTGCGCTCCTTTTGGGATAGTATTTATATTTTAATATAAAAAATGCAAATTGTCAAGGCGGCAGGCGTGAAAAATATAGGACAATTTTTATAAAAAAATTGACTTTTTGACGAAAATAGGGTACAATGGGTGTATGGAACAGTATCAAACAATTATTATCGGCGGCGGCGCGGCAGGCCTTTTTGCGGCGGCGAACGTCAAAACGGAATATGGTAAAGTACTCCTGTTAGAACGCGGGGATCGGGTTGGGAAGAAACTCTCTTCCACGGGCAACGGTCAAGGCAACGTCACCAACGAACGGGTGGGTGGCGACGGCTATTTTTCCGTGCGCGGAGATAAAACCCAAGAAAAACAGATACAAGGCTATCTTATGCGGCACGGACGGGAAGAAATGCTTGCATTCTTGGAAACGCTGGGCGGTTTGTTCTTGCCCGATGAACGGGGTAGATATTATCCGACGGGGCGGCAGGCGTCTGCAATTACCGACCTTTTGCGCTTTGCGGTTGCAGAGCGGGGGGTGGAAGTACGCACGGGGGAATACGTGCGGTCGCTGAAAAAAGTAGGGGGCAGGTACGAAGTGATTGCCAAAACTGCGGACGGGGAACGGACGTATTTTGCGAAAAACGTACTCCTTTGCGCGGGCGGTAAGGCGGCAAAAAATTTCGGAACGGATGGCAACGGCTACGCTTTGGCGCAGGGCTTTGGACATTCCGTCACCGCGCTGTACCCGACCCTTGTGCAACTCAAAACGGATACAAAATATACGAAGACGTTGAAAGGCATTCGCGTAATGGACGGCGGGCTGCGTGCGGACGTGAGCGGTAAGCCGGTAGCAAGCCTTGTCGGGGACGTAATTTTTACCGATTACGGCGTTTCAGGGGATGCGGTCTTCCGTATTTCGTCTTTTATCGCGGATAAACTCGATGGCGGCAACGTCACTTTGACGGTGGATTTGTTGCCTGCGGTATCAAAAGAAAAACTCTTTGCAACGCTGGTAGAAAAGAAAAAGGCGTTCCCTGCCTTGCCCGAAAGCGAATTGCTGTGCGGAATTTTGAATAACCAAGTCGGCCGTGCTATTTGGAAACGGTATGGCGAAAAGGGGCTGGACGCGGTATGCGACGGCGTGAAAGCGTTTAGGCTGCCTGTGGTTGGCTCGCTGGGGTTTGACTATGCGCAGGTGACGAAAGGGGGAATTCCCCTTGCCGAAGTGGATGAAACTTTGCAAAGCCGCAACAGCAAAGGGCTGTTTTTCGCGGGCGAAATCTTGGACGTGGACGGCGAATGCGGGGGATTTAACCTGCAATGGGCGTACACTTCCGCGATGGTTTGCGTGCAGGCGATCGACGGCATAAACGGGGGGCAGGTATGAGTATAATTGCCCTTTCGGGGATTAAGTTGCCCGTCGGTAAAGATGAAAGAGATCTTATCAAAATTGCGGAAAAGCGGTTGGGGCGTAAGCCTGGCTATTTTGCGATCCGCAAAAAGTCGCTGGACGCAAGAGATAAAGGCAATATCCATTACTTATATACGATCGAATTTGGGGCGCAAGCCCCTGCGGAGAGTGCGCCTTTGGAAACTCTGCCAAAGAACAAGTTGCCGCAAAAACCTGTACTCATTGTCGGTAGCGGGCCTGCGGGGCTTTTTTGTGCTTTGCGTTTGATGGAACGGGGAATTCCTTCTATCGTTGTAGAGCGTGGCCCTTGTGTGGAAGAACGGGCGCGAAAAATAGAACGCTTTTGCGCGGAGAGAGTTTTGGATACAAACGGCAACGTGCAGTTTGGCGAAGGTGGCGCTGGGACGTTTTCGGACGGAAAACTCAACACCCAAACACATAGCCTTTATAACCGCGACGTGTTAAAAACCTTTGTTCGGTTCGGCGCACCGCAAGAAATTTTGTGGCTCCAAAAACCGCACATCGGCAGCGCTAATTTGAAAAACGTCGTCCGCAATATGCGCGAATATTTGCGTAAATGCGGGGGGCAGGTACGCTTTGACACCCTTTTGAGCGATATTTCAATCGTGGATGGGCGGTTAAAAAACGCAACTATTAAAAACCTAAAAGACGGCGGGGAAGAAACGATTGAGCCGTCTGCTTTGGTGCTTGCGATCGGGCATAGCGCAAGAGATACCTTTGAAACTTTGCTTGCGCGCGGCGTGTCGATGCGGCAAAAGGAATTTGCCGTTGGGGTGCGTATCGAGCACCTGCAAACCGCCATCGGATTTGCGCAGTACGGCAAGGCATATACCCAGTTGCCCGCCGCCGATTATAAGTTGGTTTCGCACGCGCACGAACGCTCGGCATTTACCTTTTGTATGTGTCCTGGCGGGGTCGTGATGCCTGCCGCCAGCGTAGAAGGGGGAGTGGTCACCAACGGGATGAGTAATTATGCTCGCAACGAAGTGAACGCGAACGCCGCGCTCATAGCCCAAGTGAAGTCGGATCGTAG
>JAZOLF010000012.1:0-3179 GCA_045652785.1 Candidatus Scatosoma sp.
CGAAGAGTTTTCCTTCAACGATGTGGTCGGTAAGCCCACCATCAAGCGCGGCTTCCAGCGTGTTAATATTTTTGTAGGTCGCTCTTATCAGGAAGTTCTGGGCGGCGGTGTCTGCCAAGTGAGCACCACCCTATACAATGCCGCCCTATTGTCGGGGCTGGAAATCGAAGAATACCACCCCCATACCTTGCGGATTTGGTATGCGCCGCTCTCGCGCGATGCGATGGTGACGGCTTGGTGCGATCTGCGGCTGTATAATCCCTATTCGGAAACGGTTTATCTATCTGTGCAGGTAGGAAAGGGGAACATACGGGTTGATTTTTATGGAAAGCCAAACGGCAGGCGGTATGAAATTGAGAGCAAACAACTGGAAGAAATCCCGCCGCCAGAGCCGACGGTAATCGCAGGGGAACAGGACGAAACGGTGAAAGAAGGGCGGTGCGGCGTACGGAGTGAGAGTTATTTAAAGACCTACGAAAACGGGGCGCTAATCGGGGTAAAACGCCTACGGACGGACACTTATGCGCCCCAAAGGGGCGTTATTTGCAAAAAAACTTAAAAAAAGACGGGAAACGGACAAGATTTTCCTTTCAAACCCTTGTTTTTTCTGGTAGAAAATGTTATACTTATCAAGTATAAGTATAAAACAGGAAGGGCGTCTTATGACGAAATTACGGCTCTTCCGAAGAAAAAAAGGTAGGTTGTTATGGAAAGACTTCAACTGAAAACGCTGGCAAAAGATTTGCAACTTTACGGCGGTAAACAAGTGACGGTAGCGGGCTGGGCGAAGAGTATTCGTGATTCGAAAGCCTTTGGCTTTATCGAACTTAACGACGGCAGTTGCTTTAAGAATACGCAAATCGTGTTTGAACGCGAAACGCTGGACAATTACGACGAAATTGCACACCAAAACGTAGGTTGTGCGTTCGTTGTCACAGGGGACGTGATTTTGACCCCCGAAAACAAGCAGCCCTATGAAATTAAGGCGACGAAAATTGTGGTAGAAGGGGAATCTACCCCCGATTATCCTTTGCAAAAGAAACGCCATACGGTAGAGTTCTTGCGCGAAATTGCATACCTTCGTCCGAGAACGAATTTGTTTGGGGCGGCATTCCGTATCCGCAGCGAAGCGGCGTTCGCGATCCATAAATTCTTCAACGATCGCGGGTTTGTGTACGTGCATACCCCCATTATCACAGCGAGCGATTGCGAAGGCGCGGGCGCTATGTTCCAAGTGACGACGCTCGATCTTGATGAACAAGTAAAAGCGGGCAAGCCTGTTGACTACAAAAAGGACTTCTTCGGGAAGAAAGCGTCCTTGACCGTTTCGGGGCAGTTGTCTGCGGAAACGTATGCGATGGCGTTTGGCAACGTATATACGTTCGGGCCTACGTTCCGTGCGGAACACTCTAACACCGCGCGCCACGCGGCGGAATTCTGGATGATCGAACCCGAAATGGCGTTCTGTGATTTGGCGGGCGATATGGACGTTGCGGAAGCGATGGTTAAGGCGATTATCGACCACGTTATGAGTGTGTGCGCGGACGAACTCAACTTTTTGAACCAGTTTGTAGATAAGGGGCTTTTGGAACGCCTTGAAAACGTGCGCAGCAACGCTTTCGTGCGCCTTTCTTACACCGAAGCGATTGAAATTCTGAAACAACACGCCGACAAGTTCGACGATAAAAATATCTTCTGGGGCAAGGATTTGCAAAGCGAACACGAACGCTTTATCACCGAACAGGTATTCAAAAAGCCTGTGTTCTTGACCGATTACCCGAAGGAAATTAAGGCATTCTACATGAAGCAAAACCCCGACGGAAAGACGGTTGCGGCGGCAGACTTGCTTGTGCCTGGCGTTGGGGAACTCGTTGGCGGTTCGCAACGTGAAGACGATTATGAAGTTTTGAAAGCGCGTATCGAAGAACTCGGTATGAACCCCGAAGATTACTGGTGGTATTTGAACCTGCGCCGTTTCGGCGGTACCCAGCACGCAGGCTTTGGGATGGGCTTTGAACGTATGGTAATGTATTTGACGGGTATCGCGAACATTCGTGACGTCGTACCTTACCCCAGAACGGTTGGCACTTGCGAATACTAAGAAAGACGCATACAAAGGAGAGCGAAAATGATTAGAATTGCGATTGACGCGATGGGCGGCGATTACGCCCCCCAAGAACAAGTGAAAGGTGCGGTGCGCGCACTCGAACAAGATAAGGATTTGTTCGTGTACCTTTGCGGGGATCAAACCGCGGTGGAAAACGAACTCGCGAAATATAAGTACGACAAAAGCCGTGTGGAAATTGTCCATACCACCCAAATTATCACCAACGAAGAAGAACCTGCAAAGGCGGTTAAGGCGAAGAAGGATTCTTCTACCGTCGTGGCTTTTCGCTTGGTGAAAGAAGGGAAGGCGGACGGCGTTGTTTCGTCTGGTTCGACGGGCGCGGCACTTTCCTGTGGGGTACTCATTTTGGGAAGAGTACGCGGGATCTCCCGTCCTGGCCTTTGCCCTGTACTCCCCAGCGCGAAAGGCGGCTCGACCTTGCTTTGCGACTGCGGCGCGAACTTGGAATGCAAGCCTGTGAACCTTGTGCATTTTGCCTTGATGGGTACGGCGTACGCAAAAGCCGCTTACGGTAAGGAAAACCCGACCGTAGGTTTGCTTAACAACGGCACCGAAGATCACAAGGGCGATCTTGTTCACCAAGAAGCGAATATGACCTTGAAAACCACGCCCGGTATCAACTACGTGGGCAACATCGAAGGTAGAGATATTATGCTCGGCGAAGTGGACGTCGTTGTTTCCGATGGCTACACGGGGAATGTTGCTATCAAATCCATCGAAGGTACGGGCAAGGCGGTCGGTACAATTTTGAAGAAAGAATTCAAACGCAACATTTTCACCAAGTTGGGGGCATTGATTGTAAGCGGTGTGCTTGGTAAGGTGAAGTCGATTATGGACTACGAACGTTGCGGCGGTGCAATGATGCTCGGGCTTTCCAAAGTGGTTGTGAAGGGACATGGCAACTCGAAAGCGAAAGGCTTTGCCGTTTGTATCAAGCAGGCGGCGGATGCGGTACGCGGCGATATGGTAGGCAAAATTGCCGATATGTTGGAAGAAATCCGCAAAGCGGAAGAAGCGGCGGTTGCAGAACAGGCAAGTCGGAGGCCAAGCG
>JAZOLF010000013.1:0-11113 GCA_045652785.1 Candidatus Scatosoma sp.
AACGGTCGGGTACAAGGGGAATACGTGGCAAAGCCCGGCGCGGAGAACGCGTCCGCTGCGCCTACCTATCGTCCTCGTCCCGCAGGGGACAGACCTACTCGTCCGCAGACGGACAGACCGTATGCGCCTAGAGGGGAAAAACCGAATACGCAGGGGGCAGGTATGCGTCCTGCTCGTCCGCAAGCGCCTACTCAACCCAGCGCGCCCAGCGTAGCGGCTGCTGCGATCCCGCATAAGGACAACAAACAAGCGGCTCAAAAGAAGAAGACCTTTACCGAAAAGACCTACACCGAAAAGAAACCTATGTCCAAGCGTACTTTGCAACGCCAACAAGGTATGACGGTGGAAGATTTTGATGAAGATAAGAGCGGTTATAGAAAGGTACGCTCGCCTAAGAAACAAAAGACACAAGAAATTCAAACTGTGAAGATCGAACGCGCAGTTGTGACGACGGAAGACATTCCTTTGAAGGTTCTTTCCGAAAAACTCGGCGTGACGGCGGTGGAAATTTCCAAGCGCTTGTTTAAGATGGGCATTATGAAAGGAATCAATGATTCGATTGACTACGAAAATGCAGCGCTTATGGCGGCAGATATGGAAATCGAACTTGAATACAAGCCCGAAAAGACGGCGGAAGACGTATTGCAAGAAAACGTGACCGATGAAGACGTATCCAAGTTGGTTACCCGTGCCCCCGTTGTTACGGTTATGGGACACGTTGACCACGGTAAAACGTCCCTTTTGGATGCAATCCGTTCTACTTCGGTGACCGCAGGCGAAGCGGGTGGTATTACGCAAAGCATCGGTGCTTACACCGTAACGGCAAAAGGCAAGCAAATTACCTTTATTGATACCCCTGGCCACGCGGCATTCACGGCGATGCGTGCGCGCGGTGCGCAAGTGACCGACATCGTTATCTTGGTCGTTGCGGCCGATGATGGTATCATGCCCCAAACGGTGGAAGCAATCAACCACGCAAAGGCGGCAAACGTTCCCATCAACGTTGCGATGAACAAGATGGATAAACAGGAAAAGAACCCCGACAGAGTTCGCCAAGGCTTGATCGAAAACGACCTTGTACCCGAAGAATGGGGCGGCGATACGATGATCGTTCCCGTTTCTGCAAAGACGGGTATGGGTATTGATGATTTGCTCGACGCAGTCAACTTGGTTGCGGAAATGCAAGAACTCAAAGCGAACCCCGACCGTCAAGCGAAGGGTAGCATCATCGAAGCGAAGTTGGATAAGGGCAAGGGCCCTGTTGCAAGCATCATCGTACAAACGGGTACGCTTAAAACGGGGGACAACATATTGTCTGGTACGACGATGGGCCGTGTACGTGCAATGTTCGACGACAAGGGCAGAGCGGTAAAATCTGCTGGACCTTCGATGGCAGTTTCTGTACTCGGGTTCGAAGAAGTGCCTTCCGCTGGCGACAGCATTATCGCCGTTGACCAAGCGCTTTTGAAGCAAGTTTTGGAAGAAAGAAAGACGAAAGAACGTGAAAACATGATCCGTCAATCCAGCCGCGTCACGCTTGACGACGTATTCGCACAAGTGGAAGAAGGCAAGATGAAGAACTTGAACTTGATCGTCAAGGGCGACGTTCAAGGGAGCGTGGAAGCCGTTCGTCAATCTTTGGAAAAGATTTCCAACGAAGAAGTGCGCGTGAAGGTTATCCACGCGGCGGCAGGTGCTATCAACGAAAGCGACGTTATGCTCGCAGACAGCGCGAATGCGATTATTATCGGGTTCAACGTTCGTCCTGATACAAAAGCGAAGAAGTTGGCGGAAACCAGCAAGGTTGACGTTCGTTCGTATAGAATTATCTACGAATTGCTCGATGATATGGAAGCGGCACTCAAAGGTATGCTTGCACCTAAACTTCGTGAAATCCTTACTGGTAAGTGCGAAGTTCGCCAAACGTTCAATATTACGGGCGTGGGTACGATCGCAGGTTGCTACGTTCTCGATGGTAAGATCGTTCGCGGTGGTAAGTTGCGTATCTATCGTGAAGATATTATGATTTGCGAAGGCGGTGTAAAACAATTAAAGCGTTTCAAGGACGACGTGAAAGAAGTTGCGTACGGCTTTGAATGCGGTTGTGCGATCGAAGGCTTTAACGAAATCCGCATCGGCGACATTATCGAATGTTATATTACGGAGGAAATCAAGGCGTAATGAAAACGGCAAGAATTTCCCGTTTGAACGGCGAATATCAAAAGGAAATCAGCGAAATTATCCGCCATTTGAAGGATAGAGCCCCTGGTTTGAAGGGCTTGGTATCCGTCACCGAAGCGGATGTTGCGCCCGATTTGAAGACGGCAAAGATTTACGTGAGTATCTATGCGGCAAGCGAAGAAGAAAAACTTGCATCTTTCCAAGCCTTGCAAGAAAATGCAAGTTATATTCGCCATCAACTTTCGCAAGTGATGCGGATGCGTACCGTGCCTGCGCTTACTTTCCTTTGGGATGGTAGTATGACCTACGGTGCGAAGATGGATGAACTCTTTAAGAAAATCAACGAAGGTAAAAAATCTGACGAAAAATAACGTCGGAAAGGAAAACTACGTGAACGTATCTCTTTTAGAAATTGCAACTAAATTAAAACAAGCAAAAAGCGTCGCGATCTTTTCGCATACTCGTCCCGATGGGGATGCGTACGGAAGTTCGATGGCGCTTTCGCGCGCTTTAAGCGCAATCGGCGTTAAAAATTGCGTTTGCAACGATGCGGATGTGCCGTCTAACCTTGCGTTTATGGAAGGTTTGCAGGCAGTACAAAAGTCCCCTGCGTTTGATGCGGACGTTTACGTGGCGGTAGATAGCGCGGACGATGCGCGGCTTGGTGAGTTGGCGTATTTGTTTGGCGCTGGCGGCCGCAAAAAAGCGACCTATAATATTGATCACCACGTATCGAATACCCGTTATGCGCAGTACAACTGTGTACGCACTTGCGCGGCGAATTGCTTGAACATTTATACACTCATCACAGACATGGGCGCGCCCATTGA
This sequence comes from Candidatus Scatosoma sp., assembly GCA_045652785.1. Taxonomy (GTDB): domain Bacteria; phylum Bacillota; class Clostridia; order Christensenellales; family Borkfalkiaceae; genus Scatosoma. The sequence continues at coordinate 3,012 of JAZOLF010000013.1, forward strand.
TAAATTGACGGCGGAATATCTGCTCATGGGGATTTTGACCGATTCGGGGAACTTCTCGCATGACGACACAACGGAAGAAACGCTTATGGTGGCAGCAAAGTTGGTGGCAGCGGGCGCGGATATTTGCGGTTTGCAATATGAACTTTTTAAAAAGCAACCCAAGCAGCGGGCGGCGCTCTTTGCGGATGTGATGGCGAAGATGCGGTATTTCCATGATGAAAGATTTGCGTTGATTGCCATTACGCAGGAACAAATGCAAAAGCATAACGCAAACTACGGCATGACGGAAGGGTTTGTGGACTTTCCTTTGAACGTTGATACCGTCGAAGTGGCGGCATCTCTGATGGAGATGCGCAAAGGACAGTATAAAATTTCCTTGCGTTCGAAAACGTATGCTGACGTCAACAAAATTGCAGGCGTATATGGCGGCGGCGGACACGTGCGTGCGGCAGGCTGTATGCTCTATGGGGATCTGGAAGATGTGATCGACCGTCTTTCCTACACCGTTTCACAATATTTGGAATGAGTTTTTAAGCGATGAAGAACCAAGAAAGAGCAAAAACTTTACAGGAACAAACGATAGGGCGAATGATTAATTTTCGTCCTATTTTTTGCATTGCGCTCTTTTTGATTTGCGGAATTTTGTTGGGCTATGCTCGCTTAGTGGATGAAAAATTGGTGTGGCTACCTGTGACACTTGTTCTGATTTTACCTATTCTGGTTGTCTTGCTTTCAAAGCATAAAAATCGGTTCATCGCGTACATGGTAGCCTTTTATCTCTTCTTTTTTGTTGGAATGACGTCCTTTTCGGTGGCGGTTTCTACCTATCGGGATGCGCCCGTTTATAACGGCATATATTCCGTAACGGGTACGGCTGTAGAAAAGAATGTTGGCTCGTCGGGCGGAGAAATCGTTTTTACGAACCTGGAAATTGACGGGGAAAGCGTGAAAGGATATTTGTCCTGCCACCTTTCTGACGGGCGTTTTGATGCGGTGGACTTTTGTGATCGTGTGCAACTTCGGTTGACCCTTTCCACCAACACGAAAACGGTAGGTAACTACGGATTCCGAGCGGAAGCGATTGCCGATATGCGCTTGTACGAAGGAACGGATTTGCAAGGGATTATCGTGCTGGGTGAGGAGTTTCGCTTGGGTGCGTATATTCGCGGTCGGATACAAAACGCTTTATATGCGGGGATGAGCGAAGAAAACGCGGCGGTTGCTACTGCAATTTTGCTTGGCAATACTTCTGGTATCCAAACGGGGCTTTTAGAAAACGTCCGCTATGGCGGAGTGGCACATATCTTTGCTGTTTCTGGCTTACATATCGGCGCGGCGTTTGCCTTTTGTCTGTTGCTTTTTCGGCGTAAACGCATACCTGCCCCCATTCGATTTGTAATAATTGCCGCAACTTTGTTCTTGTATGGTGGAGTGTGTGGATATTCGGCATCCGTAATCCGTGCGGTGATTACTTGCTTGGTGCTGTATGGATGTACCTTAATCGGGGTGAAATACGATGGGATCGAAAGCCTGTCGCTCGCGTCGTGTATCGTCTTTCTTCTGTATCCTACTTTGCTTTTTGGCGTGGGAGCGCAACTCTCGTTTTCCGCGTGCTTGGGGATACTGCTACTTGCAAGACCGATGCAAAAGTTCTTTGGTGGGTGTGTTTATGGCGTGAATAACTGGATGAGATACACCGTTTGCAAACAGACAAGACCTGCCCCGCCGAATATGTTTAAGGGGAATACTCCGCCGCCGTCTTTGCCGCGACAGGCGGCTGATAAGGTCTTATCGTTTTTGGCGGTTTGCATTGCGGCGCAACTCGGTACTGCTCCTGTCACTTACCTTTCATTTGGGTATTTTTCAGCGGTTTCGCTGCTCCTGAACTGTATTTATGTGCCACTCATCGGTATCGCTTTTTCGCCGCTATTATTGTTTGCTTTAGTGGGAGCGGTTTTGCCTGCGTCGGTGTTGCCGCTCTGGTTTTATATCCCGAACCTTTTGCTGGGTGCATCAACGTTGTTGTTCCACGTTTTGGATTTTTCGTCGGGGATTGTGCAATCTGTGCAAGTTCGCGGCGCAGGAGTGGTGTGCTATTATTTGGCACTCTTCGCAATTACGGACAAAATCAATGCGCCCAAGTGGCTGAAAGGCGGGATGACGGTAATGTTTGCCGCGTGTTTTGTGCTTTCGTTGTGTATTTGATGCAGATTACCTGTTGTGCCTTGCGTTATTTTTCAATTTTTTCTTGCTTTTTTGGGCGGTATGTGCTATACTTAATATGGAAACATATTAAAGGACGAAAAAAAGGGGGTGCGGAAAAGATGCTTAAATACGTAGATTTTCGTAAATTTACCGACGAGAATGGCGCGCAACCCATCTATCTTTTTGAAGGGGAAGAAGTCTTTTTCCGTGAAAAAGGGGAAGCCTTGCTTCGTTCTCGTTTCGTCCAAGAGCCGATTTTGGATAGCGCGACTTTTGATGGTGCAACTCTCAAAGGGGACAAAATCTCTTCCCTGCTTGCCGCGGTGAATAGTTTTCCCTTTATTAGCCAAAAGCGATTTGTAAAGGTAAGTGAATTTTATCCCACAGAAAAGGAATATGAGCAATATCTGAAAGCCTACTTTGAAAATCCGTCCGAGACGACGATTTTATTTATTGTCAATACGGAAAAAGCAAAGATGGGGACGGTGGCCCTCTCAAAAATAAAAACTGTGACGGCGGTGGATTGCGGTCGCTCGGACGAAGAAACGATCAAGAAATGGATCTATCTCACGATGAAAAAGGCTGGGGTGGTTGCGGACGGGATGACCTGTGATTTACTTGCGGCGTATTGCAACTACGATATGTCCAGAATTGCGATGGAAACGGAAAAGTTGCTCTTGTGCGCGGAAAGTGCGGGTGCGACGCGTTTGACGGATGAAATGGTACAGGAAAACGTACATCCCGTCACCGAATACAAAATTTACGAACTCACGAACGCCGTTTCCCGTATGAATAATGCGGAATTTGTGCGTATTCTTCGGGAATTGACGGTAAAGACGACGGATATTATCGGGGTTTTGGGCATGATTGCCAGTTATTTTAAGACTCTGTACGAAGTGCGGATTATGAGCGGAACGTCCGCAAGCATCGCTGCGGAACTCGGGATGAAGGAGTTTGCTGTGCGTAAGAACAAAGACCAGGCGATAAAGTTCTCGCCTGACGCACTCTTGCGCTACTATTCGGGCGTGTATGAGACGATTGCGGCCGTGAAAAGCGGTGAACTCACGCCCACAGCGGCGGTCAAATGGGTGACGGCGCAGGTTTTCTTTCAAGGGAATTGACGGCGAATGTCACGGAATATACTAATGTAAGAAAAAAGATTTTGGCACTTGCCAAACGGAGGAAATATGTTTTTCTTGGCTACTTTTGTGGACGGAATACAAAACGTAATTTTGCAGTTGGAAGGCTTTTTTACGAACTTTCAAGCGCTGTATGCGTTTGAATGGGCGTTTTTCTTCCTGCTCATTTATTACGTTTCCAAAATTTTACGCGAAAACGAAGCAACGAAACTGATGCTGATTTACTGGGCATTGCTTGTTTGCGGCGGTGTGATGTACTGCATTGAACCTGAGTTGTTCAACAAGGGATTTTTCTTGATGTACACGCTGGTGGTGTCCGCGTTGATGCTGATTTTTTTCAGCGTGGAAGTTAAAAAGATGCTTTGGGACGTTCATCGCGATAAGAGCAGCCCTTCTGAAAAATCAAGCGGCGGCTCTTCTGAAACGCACTCTGCAAAAGACGTGGAAGAATGCATTGAAAATATCGTGAAAGCGGTGCAAAATATGTCCAAATCAAAGACGGGCGCGTTGATTGTTCTCTCTCGTGGTAGTCTTCCGAAAGGGGTTTTGACGAGTGGGGTTTCGCTGGAAGCGAATATTTCCACCCGCTTGATTGAAAGTGTGTTCTTCCCTAACTCCCCCTTGCATGACGGCGCGATGATTATTCGTCGCCACAAGGTACAGGCGGCGGGCTGTTTCTTGCCCTTGACGGAAAAAGGTTCGTATCCGAAAGAGTTTGGTACCCGTCACCGTGCGGCAATCGGGATTACGGAAGTTGCAAACGTAGTGGCGCTGATCGTTTCGGAGGAAACGGGGATTATATCCATCGTCAAAAAGGGCGCGGTAGAGCGTTTCCCTGATACGGAAATGCTGACGCAGGCTTTGCGTGATTATTACTGGCAGGAGTTGCCTTTAACCGATAAAAAAGCGAAGGTGGTAATCAAATGAGATTTTGGAATTTTTTAAAGGAAGTTTTCTTCTCAAAATTTTGGATTAAAGCCATCGCGTTGCTGTTGGCATTCGTGGTTGTGTTTTTATTGAATATTTAACGGACTCCCTAAAAAGTAGGGGCAGGTACGTATTGAATACGTTTGGAGGATAGTATGAGTTGTAAGGTGTGTAAGTTTGGCGGCACGTCTATGGCTGATGGAAACGTGATTTTGCGCGCGGCGAAAATCGTGGGCGCAGATGCGGATAGAAAATATGTAGTGGTTTCCGCACCCGGTAAACGTTATAGCGGGGATATTAAGGTCACCGACCTTTTGTATGCGCTGTATGCGGCGTATGAGCAGGGGGATAGCGAACAATTTGAAGAATTGTATCAAAAGATTAGCGTTCGTTTTTTAAACATTGAACGTGAAATCGGCAAGGATTTGAAAGTGCAAGCGGCGCTTGACGAAGCCAAGTCCGCTATTTTAAGCGGCGCGGGAAAAGATTATTGTGTTTCCCGTGGAGAATTCATCACCGCGCGCATCGTTGCGGAAGTGTTGGGTGTTCCCTTTGTTGATGCAACGGAGTTTGTTCGTTTCAATGAAAGCGGCGTTCTGAAGGAAGAAACGTTTGCGCTTGCAGGTGAAGTACTCTCTCGTTATGATAGAGCAGTAGTTCCCGGCTTTTACGGCTTGGGCGCGGACGGGAAAGTAAAGACTTTCTCTCGCGGCGGTGGGGATATTTCGGGTGCGATTGTAGCGCGCGGCGTACAAGCAGTTTTGTATGAAAACTGGACGGACGTTAGCGGATTCTACGCTTGTGATCCGAGAATTGTCAACAGCCCTGTTTGTATGTCGGAACTTTCTTATTCCGAACTTCGCGAACTTTCGTATATGGGTGCAAACGTGTTGCACAGCGAGTCAATTTTCCCTGTGCGCAGCGCGGGTATTCCCATCCGCATTTGCAATACTTTCCGTCCTGAAGATCGTGGCACGTTTATCGTGCCTGATGGCAAGAGAAAGTTTGGCGACAGCATTGTCACGGGGGTTGCTGGTAAAAAGGGCTTTACGTCGATTACGATTGAAAAGTCGATGATGAACGCGGAAATCGGGTTTGTTCAAAAGGTTTTGGCGGTAATCGGCAGACATGGTATTTCCTTTGAACATTTGCCTTCGGGAATCGACACAATGTCGCTTATTATCGATAACGTGTTCTTAAAGGATGGCATTTTGGAAATGCTGATTGCGGAAATGAAAGATGCCGTGCATCCTGACAAAATCTACACGCACGAAGACGTTGCCTTGATTGCAACCGTGGGCCACGGGATGGCGAAAAACGTTGGTACGTCGGCAAGATTGTTTAAGGCGCTTTCTGAAAGCGGTGTGAACGTCAATATGATTGACCAGGGTTCTAGTGAGTTGAATATCATCGTAGGTGTGGAAGGTTGCGATTGTGAAAGTTGTATCCGCGCAATTTACAGAGAATTCTTTGCATAAGAAAAACAGCCCGAGTAGGGCTGTTTTTTCATGCTTATTAACGAATATCGGACGGTTTACGGGCGCGTGTATATACACCACCCGCTTGTATTTTACAGCCGTGCGCTTTTGCCATTTGCGATACGCTTACCACTTGGTAACCCGCATTGTATAGATCGGGTAAAAGCAGTTTCAACGCAGACACGGTATTCGTATATCCGTCGTGCATAAGGACAATTATTCCTGAGTTTTTGCCTTCCCAAACTCGATGGTAAATCTCTTCGGGCGGAATTCCTGTCCAGTCCTTTGTGTCGATAAACCAACTGATAATCGGGGCTTTGGATTTTGTTTTCACTTCGTCGGTGATGTTGCCGTAGGGCGGGCGGAAAAGGTGTGTTGCTTTCCCGTCAAACCGTGAAAGCAATCGGTCGGTTTTCTCGATCTCTGCGCCGATTTCCTGTGCGGAAAGCCTGCTTAAATCTTTGTGGTTTTGGGTATGGTTTCCAAGTTCAAACCCTGCCGTCAACGCGAGTTCTACGGATGGTTTTGTAGATGCGTGGATACGCATTCCGTTGCAAAAAATGGTCGCGCTCGCGGGTGCGTCTTTGTGGGCTTGATTAAACTGTAAAAAGGCGGCAACGATACTATCTAAGGTGGATGCGGGCGAATCATCAAAGGTGAACGAAATGAGTTTTCGGTTGGGATCAACCGCAGAGATATCCACGTCGTCTGTGTTCCATTGAGAGGGGGAGCTTTTGGCGTTTTTTTGCGCTGTGCTATATGTTTGCTCGGCTCGGAAACATTCCGTACTCGCGGAAGGCTGTCGGATGGAACACTCTTTGGTATGGATGCTCCACGTGGGAGCCAGACAAGAAAAAAGTAATGTAAGGGTAATACCTATTTTGACAAGCGTGCACATATAATAAGTATGGCTGTTTTTGCGCAAAGTATAATGTTTTCGCGAAACAACTTGACAAAAAAACAAGGATATGGTAAACTAAATATGTACGTGCGTAAGGGGTTAGAAAGAATTGAATGGGAGATTGCGGTATGCAGCAAGAAATGATTTTGGAAGTTTTGAAGCGGTTTGCGATCGTTGGAGAGTATTCGCATTTTGAAGTTCTCAACAGCGGGCATATCAACGAAACCTACAAAATATATTATTTCCGTCACGGTGAATATAAGGATTATATTTTGCAAAAAGTAAATACTTATGTATTTAAGGATCCTGTTGCGGTGATGGAGAATATTGCGAACGTGACGGAGTATATCCGCGCGAAAATTAAAGCGACAGGGATTAGTGCAAAACGCTTTGTTTTGCATTATCAAAAGGCGAAAGACGGCAAGTATTATACCATTTTGCCCAACGGTGATTTTTGGCGTTGCTGTCGGTTTATTGACGATTCCGTGTCCTTGATGGAAGCGGAAAACGTAAAAGTTGCAGAAGAAACGGGTCGTGCGTTTGGGAAGTTCCAAATGTACTTGGCGGACTATCCCGTACGGGATTTACATATCGCCATTCCCCATTTCCATAACACCGTTAACCGCTATCAAATTTTTAAAGACGCGGTTGCGAATAACTTGTCGGGCAGGCTTGCGAACGTGCAAGCGGAAGTTGACGGCTATCTGGCGATGGAAGAGATGGCAACCGCTCTCTATAAGATGCAGCGAAAAGGGGATTTGCCGTTGCGCGTGACGCATAACGATACCAAGACCAGCAACGTTTTGTTCGATGAAAAAACACTCGACCACTTGTCTGTGATTGATTTGGATACCGTAATGCCTGGTCTTGTGGCTTGTGACTTTGGGGACGCGATCCGTATCGTGGGGAATACCTGTGGGGAAGACGAAACCGACCTTTCCAAGATTGCGGTGGATATGGAAAAATATGAAGCATTCACCCGCGGTTTTGTCGAAGAAGTGGGCCCGTTGCTTACCAAAAAAGAAGTGGATACTTTGGCGTTTGGTGCATTTGCGATGACGGTGGAATGCGGTATTCGGTTCTTGTCAGACTATTTGGATGGGGATAAATATTTCCGTGTGCATTATTCCGAGCAGAACTTGGATAGAGTAAGATGCCATCTTGTCTATGCGCAAAAGCTTTTGGAAAAGTTGGATGAAATGCAACAAATTGTATATAAATATGCAAAATAAAAAATGCGTGGCAAGTGCCACGTATTTTTCTTTTAATTAAAAAAAGTGCTACCATGTACGCGTTTAACGGCGATTTGCCTGAAAAAGCGCCATAATCATTACCCCTAAATTACCGCCGATAAGCACCCCTGTAAGCAATCCTGCAAGAAACATATTCCACCCCTTGCCAAAGTATTTCCCATCTTCTACCCTATTATACGCACTTTTTAGGGGGGATGGT
>JAZOLF010000014.1:0-3283 GCA_045652785.1 Candidatus Scatosoma sp.
ATACAAGCCGTTCGGGAGTTCGCCATTCAGCCGGAACGTCAAATGGAAGTATTCCCCCGCGCTAACGCTGACTTTCTTTTCGTCGCAATCGAATTCAATCGTAAAGTCGGTGAACAGTTCATCGGTTTGCATATCCCTGCGCAACACGGTGGAGAACGGCGCAAAATACGGTACGGTATCGTCCGTAGGATTTATCCAGTAATCGAACAGGGAAACCCTTAACCCTTTCCCAGGCAGGTACGCACGCAGGGTAATAACGCCCTTTCGGCTAGCAGGGAAATTCCACACCGCACCGCTATACCCGCTTTGCATCCGTTTCTCTTCAAGGGGCGCAATATGCAACGCTTCCTTGCCGTTGTTTTCAGGACTGGGAAGAAGCAACGCGCTGGGCAAGCGGTTATACGCACAATGCCCGACCGTTCCAGGACCTTTCCAACCGCCCACGATACTTTTCACGTAGCCTTGCGTGGTCAAGCCCGAAAAACCGTTCAAGAACTTCTCTTCGCGCTCGGTTTCATACAGCCAATTTATGTCCACGATCATGATATTACGGCAGACCTTATGCTGACCGCTGACAATCAAGGCTTTGCCAAAAGGCAATTCCATCATTTCAAATTGATGAACGCTTTTATCGAACGTGCAGTTTTCGCCGATAGTACGGAAATCCGCATTGTGTCTTAACGGATTTAAGCGGAGTTCGCGGAAGCCCTTCCACGTCTTGCCATCGTCTTCGCTGATCGCCAAATGCGAAGCGTCGCGGTTGGTGAAAACGTCTTCCCAAACGCCGTCCGCGCCCTTGAGCTCGGGTAACGGGCGAGTGTTGCAAAACGCAAATAAAATTCTGCCGTCGCTGAGCTTTTGCATACACGGGAACGTACCCGTACCGTTGAAGGTTGTCGGGGTAAATTTCGACCAAGTTTCCCCGCCGTCCGTTGACGTAGCCGTATAGAAAACGTCCATCGAAGTACGAGAAACGCATTGCAAAGTGCCGTCTTCCTTTTCGATAACCGTCAACTCACGGTTGTTTTGTTGCCAGCGATAGCCCTTGTGCGGCCACTTCATCTCAAAGTACGGCGCTTCGCCCAAATGTACGGTGTGCCACGTTTTGCCGTCGTCCGAATAGTGCATTACGGGGTAGTAACCAGGCAGGTTGTAGGGATTTTCTCTCGGCTCACAGTGCCAAACGAGAATACGGTTTCGGCTTTTCATCACGAATGGCTTATCCACGTCAACAACGTACGTTTCAATGTACGTTTTCTCGTATTCCTTCGAGTCCGGGTTATCCCCCAAGCACGCCCAAAAACCCTTATTGCCGTTGCATTTTACGGCAAGATATTTATCCAAGAACGGTACGTAGGTCGATTTTCCGAGCAAGTCTTCGGAAAGAATATGCCGTTTCCACGACAGACCGCAATCCTTCGATTCGATATAGCACGTAGGCGCAACCGCAACGTGATCGGGTACGTCGAAGGTTGTTCTATACAAACCGTAAAAACGAATCGCACCATCGCGCGTTACGCACAAGCCGTTAAACGGACAAGCATCGGGAACAGCTACCTGCGTAGGCTCGTATATATCCTTCAGCTGACGAATATCGTCTTCGGTCAAATTGCTTTGCATTTTTTGTAAGATGTCCATAATCATCCTATCTCCTGTATCAAATCATGAATTATAAATACTTTTTGATTTCCTGATTGATTTTTTCACGGAAACTTATCAACGTTTCTCCGCCCCTTTCATAAGTGTTATAGCCCTTCAAGCCCCATTCGTGCAAGAACTCTACCGCTTTTTCCCTGCCGATAAAGGTTTCCAGCAGGCACATCGCCAAATAGTCCTGCACACTTTCCTTGCTCATCATACAGCGAATGGAAGCGCAAGCACCGTCTTTAATCGGATAGACCATGAACCCGTCACCGCTCGGAAACAGCCCTGCGGAGTCGGTGGTCGCCCAAGGGTTAATGAGTGTAATGGAACGCCAAGAATTGTAGAAATTATATCCCCAGTGCAAATACCCCTGCACACCCGTTTCGTACAACTGGAAGCCTAAAATTCTCATTCTATACGAAGGCGAGTAGATAAAGCGGTTGGAATAATATTCGGTTGCAGGAATACAGCAGTTATACACCATCACATCCTTCAAACCGTGGGGTTCAAATTCCGTATAGGCAGGCGTGTACACCACGGGAACGTCCAAAAGCCCGTGCTTGTAAAAATCATAGTGGCTCAAAGCGTCCATTATGGGCATATCGCCGATATACTCTCTTACCACTTCACTGCATTTTTTATAGGTAGGCAAATGGTCCTCGTGCGGTTCGTCCGTCAAATGGAAATAACAACGCTTGCGCAAGCCTTCCTTGTCGATGAACGCCACCAGATCCTTTAAGAACGAGCGCAAAAACTGCACGTAGCGTTCGTCGTCCGAAGGAGTTTCCCAGCCGAAAATTTGTTTCGTTCTGCCGTTGACCTTCGCCATAATCTTAGGACAAGCCTTTCCGCCCCATTGCGTGAACAAATGCGAGAACTCGATGTATTCGATTCCACGGGAAAGCACAAAATCCAAAAAGTATTTCAACTCGGTAAAATCAAAGGTATAACCACCGTTTTCCACCGTTACGCCCACAAGCTGAGCCGTCGTGCGCACGTGCCCTATCTCCGTATCAAGCGGGGGCGTGAACAAGGGGGTTAAAAGCATATTAAAACCGCTTTCCACGTACACCTTTAAGTAGCTTTCAAATACGTTGTAATACGCCTTTGTAAAGGGTTTTACGTGATGTTCGTGCGCAATACAATCGTAGTGCATCCAGTTGGAAAGGCGCAAGGGGTTTTTAGGCAATTTTGCGCCGACAACTTCCAGCGCAAACGGAAGCTTTACAAGCGTTTCCCCATCGCTGTTACAAAGGGAGAACGACGTTTCGTAAAGCCCTGACTGAAAATCTTCGGGAAGCTTGATACTCACCCAAACCGCGCGCCATTGCTTCGCAGGCAAGGCATAGGACATTTTGTCAAAGTCCAAAAGCGCGTCGGGAATCAAACAAGGCGCGGTTGAAACGTAATCATCATCGCAAGGACGCCATACCACCGTCGATGGATTCAAATGCTCATTATAATAACGTACGCACGCGGAAAGCGCCCCTTCTACCTTAATGGAAAGGGGGAATAGCCCCATATCCTCGCTATCGCAATAGTACGCAAGCTGAAGATGATATTCTTCATTTAAGAACATACTGCCATTTGTAATTTGCAGAGCAGGCTCTTTTTCAGGCAAAACCTTTTCCAAAGAGCT
>JAZOLF010000015.1:0-18102 GCA_045652785.1 Candidatus Scatosoma sp.
TTGCTACAAAGCAACAACGGCTCTAACTTTGTTATCTCTTTGCTGACTTGCTTCAAGGTACCTAAACATTTTCGTGTTCAAGTTACTTGAAAAAATTAACGGAAATTACCTTTCTATTTGCATTGTGTCAAATAAAATCTCATTTCTTTCTTATTCCATTTTTAATCTGCATTTTCCCGGTCCACAGACCAGGGCTGACGTCGTTAGGCAAACCTTTCCGAACACAGCTTGTATAATATATCATACAACCGAATATCTTGTCAAGCAAATTATCAAACTTTTTTAAAAATATTTTAATTTTTTTAAAGTTTTTTGCTTTTTAAGGTTCCCCGTGGGACAGCTTGTCTAATATACCATCTTTTTCGATGTATGTCAACTATTTGAAAACACTTTTTTGAAAAAAATCCGACAATTTTCAACTTTTTTATTCCCTTGACTTTTTTCCGCCTGCGTAGTATAATAGACACATCAAAAACTGATCATTTCTATCATCACAGCAAACCAATAAGGGAGAAGACCATGAAGATTTGTCGTATCGTATTTACCATTCTTTGCGCAATATGTTTGGCGGCGTTGCCGCTTGTGGGCGTTTTTGGCGGAATGGACTGGCTTGTCGCCCCCTTATTCGCAGCAGGAGTATTTTTTATGCTGATGCTCGCCTGCAAGAACGCGCAATTAAAGCGTGAGCAAGCGGAAAACCCCACCTCTGCGTCCGATTTATCCACCCCCGCATCGACATCAGACGAAGAAAAACCGCAGGAATAACGAAAAACTTTACAAAAGCGGAAAACTTTTTTCAAAAAAGGTCTTGAAAAATCCGCCGTAGCATAGTATAATATTATTACAATAAAATTTAAGGAGTTTTTCTTATGGCAGAATTTAGAAAAGCATTAAACAGTCTTCCTCTTTGGTTGAAAATCATCCTTGCGCTTCCTGGTTTGGATGGGATCGTTTACGGCGTTTACCGTATTTGTAGAGGCGATCTCCCCAACGTAATTTTGGGCATCGTTTGGATTCCTTTGGGCGCAGCAATCGGCTGGATCGTAGATATCTTCTGTTTGTTGACGAAAGGTGCAGTATTTGAATTAGCTAAATAAGTAAAGAGTAGAACTCCGACAGACAACTGTCGGAGTTTTTCTTTACGCGCGCGAGTGCGCGCGCCCGCGCGAACGCACACACATACATATACGCACACACGCGCTCTATTATAATATATGGAAAAACGCAAATCCAAAGATAGGTCAACATAGACGGTACGTACAAAAAAAGAACGGCGGTTTCGCCGTTCTTCTTTTTTAATTTTCCAAGCGTTCCAACAACTCTTCCAAGCGGTACAAATCGTCTTCGGAATAATATTCCAGCACAATCTTCCCTTTCTCTTCGTTGCCGATGAGCACCACTTTCGTCTTAAACGTTTCGCGCATCTTCAGAACCAACGCTTTCAACGCGTCCCTGTCCCCACTCTTTTGCGCCTTCTTCGCGCGTTCTTCGCCGAAGAACGCCTGCGCCGCCTTTTCGGTATCCCGCACGGTGTAGCCGTGTTCAATTACAGACAGCGCGAACGCGTACTGTTTATCCTTGGGCATCCGCACCAGCGCACGGGCGTGGCCTGCGGACAACTGCTCGCTTTCGATGAGCCCGACCACTTCGGGGGAAAGCGTCAACAGTCGCAAAGTATTCGCCACCGCAGGACGGGATTTCCCAACCATCGCGGCAACGACGTCCTGCGTCAAGCCGTAATCCTTGACCAGCCTGCCCATCAAGTAGGCTTCGTCCATCGCGGACAATTCCCCTGCCTTGATATTTTCGGCGATGGTAAAGATTTCAGCATCTTCCCCTTCGAACCGATGGATTTTGCAAAGCGCATTTTTTACGCCAGCGAACCGCATCGCAAAGTAATCCTTCTCGCCCGAGAGCAACCGATATTCGCCGTCCACGAAGTTCACGGACAGATGGGGCATTCCTTCCAAAACAAACTTTGCCGCGAGCGCGCGCAACTGTTTTTCCGTCCAACGGTTTTCCCCGTCGCAAAGAATGTCCGCCACAGGCACGGTCTTCAAGGAATATTCAACTTTGGTTAAATCTTTTTTCGCTCTACGCATCGTAAATTATTCGTTGTCTTCCTTCGTTTCAGGCGCAACCGTTTCATCCGTTTCAGCCTTTTCCACCGTTTCTACGCTTTCTTCTGCTTTTTCGGTTTCTTTGGCAGGGTTGATAGCCACGTTAAACATATTCGTGCGGGGCTTACCTTCCTGCGCTTCCATATACGCGATAACTTCTTTATAGTCCGCACCGCGCACAAGCATCAACACTTCTTCGTTGTAAATGGTTTCTTTTTCCACCAGCACGCGAGCCATGTTGTCGAGTACCGAACGGTTTTCTTTGAGCAATTTTCTTGCGCGTTCATGCGCTTCGGAAATGATACGGCGCACTTCTTGATCAATGATTGCCGCCGTTTCAGGGGAGCAACCGCGTTCGGAGTGTCCGTATTCCATCCCCATAAATACGGGGTGATCGTTGTCGTAAGCGACCAAACCGAGTTTTTCGCTCATACCCCATTGTGTCACCATACGTCTTGCGATCGCGGAAACGTGTTGAATATCCCCGCTTGCGCCTGTTGCAATATCGTGCAAAACAATTTCTTCCGCCACGCGCCCGCCGAGCGCCATACAAATACGATCTTTAAGTTCGCCAAAGGTCATATGCGCATCATCGTTGTCAGGTCTGGTCATGGTATAGCCCGCCGCATTTCCACGGGGAATAATGGTCACTTCGTGTACGGGATCGCAATTCTTGCAAAGGCAAGCCAAAATCGCGTGGCCCGCTTCATGGTAAGCGGTAGTACGCTTATCCGCTTCGGTGACAACGTGGCTCTTCTTTGCAGGGCCCATCAACACTTTGTTGATACCTTCGTACAATTCGTGGTTGCCGATGAGTTTCTTGCCTGCTCTTGCCGCCAAAATCGCCGCTTCGTTTAACAAGTTTGCAAGTTCCGCACCCGAGAACCCGGCGGTAATACGCGCCACCGTCTTGAAATTGACGTCTGCCGCCATAGGTTTGTTTCTTGCATGAACTTTCAGGATTTGTTCTCTGCCCCTTACGTCAGGAAGATTTACGTTAATCTTTCTATCAAAACGACCGGGACGGAGCAACGCGGGATCGAGAATATCATCACGGTTGGTTGCCGCCATTACGATAATGCCTTGGTTTTCTTCAAAGCCGTCCATCGCAACCAAGATTTGGTTCAAGGTTTGTTCTCTTTCGTCGTGACCGCCGCCAAGACCTGCGCCACGGCGACGACCTACTGCGTCAATTTCGTCGATGAAAATGATACAAGGTTGGTTTTTCTTCGCCACGTCGAACAAATCACGTACACGCGACGCACCCACACCGACGTACATTTCTACAAAGTCTGAACCCGAAACCGAGAAGAACGGTACGCCCGCTTCGCCTGCAACGGCTTTTGCGAACAAAGTTTTACCCGTGCCCGGAGGGCCTACAAGCAATACACCCGTAGGAATCTTCGCGCCCAGGTCGGAGAATTTTTTCGGCGATTTCAAGAAATCTACAACTTCTTTCAATTCTTCCTTTTCTTCTTCCGCGCCAGCAACGTCAGAGAAACGCACTTTCATATTGTTTTGCACTTGCGCTTTCGATTTGCCAATCCCCATCGTATGATCGCGCCCGCCAGACATTTGACGGAAAAGCACGAAGAGCAAAATCAAACCGATACCCACCGAAAGGATAGGGAAGATGTAGTCGATAATGCTGCCCTGGTTAGGGTTCGCAAACTCAACGGAAACACCATTCAACGCAACGCCCATATCCGCTTGGAACGCCGCCCAATCCGCGTAATAATGCACGCTGGGAGCGTTCAACGCATAACGCGTTTTATCCACGCCGATTGCTTCCCAAACAAATGCGTTGACCTTCAAGGACGAGATTTTCCCTTCTACCAGCAACTGTTTAAGTTCGGAAAACGAAATCGTTTTCGAGCCGATTGCAAACACGTCGGTGAGCAAGAAGAACACAAGCCCTGCCAGCAACACACCTGCAACAATCCAAATAATTGTTTTTGTTTTCTTATTCAAAATATACTCCTTAACCGACTGGTTTTACCCCTTCGGTTTCTTTCCTTATTTCTTGTGCGCTCCCCGCTTCCGCACCCTTCGTAGGGACAGGCGTCCCCAACTGTCCTTGCCCTGTTCCCATCTATGCACTTCGCAGGGGCGATTCACGAATCGCCCTAAAATATCTTCACGACCTTCCGAGCGAACCCAAACGGCAACCGTTACATTTTATTATACCCATTTTTTCGGTCCGTGAAACATTTTACGGATTTTATTTTAACATAAAAAATCCCCCATTTCAAGTGTTTACACTTGTAAATATAACATTTCACGAATGTTTCACACATTTTTTTACCAACACCATCCGCCCCGCAATTCTTCGTAGGGACGGGCGTCCCCCAACTGTCCTTGCTCTATTCCCATCCATGCAGTCCGTAGGGGCGATTCACGCATCACCCATCTTTGCCTTCTCTTGCAAGAGAAGGGGAACCGCTTGCGGTGGATGAGTTGTAGGGGCTGGCACCTTCGACCGCCCGTTTGCGGTTTTCGTCGCACTCACTTGTAGGGACAGATGCCCCTGATTGTCCACCAAACCACCCATTCCATCTCTCCATCATCGCCCACAAACGGCCCTTTTTGTGCATAACTCATCCCAAAAAATGAAATGATAAATCTTTCATTGTGGAAAACTTCTCCACAGCGAACAAACGTTTGTGGAAAACTTGTCAAAATCTTACCATTTTTACCCCTTTTTAGGGGGATTTTTGGGGTTATCCACCGAAAATTGAAACTTTTAAAATTTCGCTATGTGTAAAAATGGGGGTATTTATCCACATTTTTTTCGCTTTTTTGCCTATTCTTACGTATTTTTTCGCTTTTTTGCGCTTTTCTTCGCTGTACATGAAAAAGTTATCCACATTTTATAAAAAATTGCTGTGGATTTCCCCTTTTTTTCCACAATTCGACCTTTTTTTGACCCGTTTTTTACGCGCTTTTTTATGAATAATGAATAAAAATGTGAATAATTGCCAACGCAGTTATCCACATTTTTCACATAACTTTTCATTTTTTGTTCGTTATCAACAAAAAAGGAGCATCCGCCCCTTTTATTTGTCATTTATTTGTTAGGCTTGAAACCAAGCAAAAACCGCCATTAAGGGGTTATTGTTGTACAATTCTTTCAGCCAAAGCGTATTATCAAAGAAGTTCGTAAGCCCTTCGGACGCAAACAACGACATCACCGCCAGCACCACGCATACAAGGGCAAACGCCTTAAACGTTCCGGCTACCAAACCACCCAAACGGTTGATTTTTTCAATAAACGGCGAGTTTTCCGCAATTCTATTGAGCGCTCCGCGCAACAAACGCATAATCAACTTTGCAACGATGAACAAAGCCAAACCACAAACCGCCAACGCTAAAAACGTTCCGATTGCCTGCCCGGCATACTGCCCAAGCATCGTCCCCGCAGGGATCTCTCCTGCAAGCGGTTCAATTTCTGCAAGAATCGCGGTTTGCAGGAAGGTTGGCAAGGACATTTCGTCAAATTGTGCTTTCCACCCTTCCATAGATATATCCAAATTGAAAGGTTTAATTCCGCTCAGCCACTCACCGAGCCCATCTTGTATCCATTTTTCCAGCCCAAAGAGCCCGTCCGTCCACGTCAACACGGGCTTGGATAGGAACAAAACGGCCATCGCGCACACAATCGCAGACACAAACGAGAAAAAGCAGTTGATAAACCCCTTTTTCGCATCTATGAACGCCCAAATCATAATCGCCAGCACGAAAACGATATCTGCAATATATTCTGCTTTAAATTCAATCGCTAACAACATTCCACCTAATTCCTTAACCATCATAGATACGCATAGTATAGCACACGCGCGCGATATTTTCAAGACCTTTTTCGGTTTTTGCGTATAATTTTTTCCCATTTCGTCTATTCTTAACCTATGGAATACGCTTTTCACACTTTCAATGCACGCGCCGAAGACGGCGTTGCAACGTCACTCAATCACCTACTTTTACAAAAAAGAATGGGGGCAGGTACGGATTCACCGCAAAAAATGCCCGTAATCGTCTGCGTTGGTAGCGATTTGGTCATCGGGGACAGTCTTGGCCCGTTGACAGGCACGATGCTCACCTACAAAACGCAGGGGCTTGGGGCATACGTTTACGGCACTTTGCATTCCCCCGTCACCGCCAAAGAAGTGCGCTATTTAAAAGAGTTTTTACGCCGCACTCATCCGAATTGTCCGATCATCGCCATTGATGCCGCCGTGGGCAAAACTGCGGACATCGGGCTTATTAAAGTGCTTGCGCAGCCCCTTGCGCCAGGTTCAGGGGCAAATAAAAATCTCGGAAAGTTCGGGGACGCTACCATCATGGGGGTTGTTGCCGAAAAGAGTATGGGCAACTACGCCCTGTTCAACGGTACTCGCTTGCGGCTCATATACGAAATGGCAAACCAAATTTCCGACGGGGTTGCTACCTTATTATATGATTACGCTTCGCGCGCGTATCACAAGCCGCCGCTTACAGCAAACTAAAAAAACGCCTAAAAAAATAGGCGTTTTTTCGCATTTTTTTACCGTTTTTTTGCGGTTTTTGAGCAGTTTTTGAGCAGTTTTTTGCGCCCTTTTTTAAGCGTTTTTTACAAGAACGCGGGAAATCTGCGCTCTCTAAGCCGTTTAATTGTGAAATAGAGCGGCGCACCCAACGCATACACCCATACACTTTCCGTCACGGCAAGGGATGCCGCGTAGAAGAAATACGCCCCCACCGCCGTTTCGTTTCCGCCAAAATCCCCACACAAAACCACAATAATAATGGGAATAATTAAGGCGTTGCAAAGCACGGGAAAAAGCCCGCCGAGCGCCACTTTTACGCCTTCCTTGCGGCAAAGTTTCCCAACAAAATACGTTCCGAGTGCCGCTAACAAAGTTGCCGCGCCGCCGATCGTCACGTCATACACCGCAAAAGGGGATGTCAGGTTTGCCACCGCGCACCCTACGAACAGAGCAGGTACGGCTTCTGGAAAAAAAAGGGGCAATATACACAGCGCTTCGGCAGGACGGATTTGTAAAAATCCGTTATAGGACAAAGCCATAAACACCCACGTAAGCACAACGTATAAAGCCGCAATGATCCCCGCGCGGCAAAGCCGCTTGGTTGAAAAAAGATGATTCATAAAAATACCTCGGTTTTTTTATTAGGCTATCTTCTACCATATAGAACACAGCCCGTCGGAAGTGTTTTCCGAAAACCTTCCGTGGATATTAGTATAGCAAACGCCCCTATTTTTGTCAAGAAAAACAACACGGGAATAAGTACCCAACAAACAAAAAAACGGCGAAAAAACGCCGTTTTTGCCTGTTTTTTAATACTTTTTCACCAAATACAAGTGTTCGGTTACGTGTGTATCGCGGTCGGCAAGGTTGCGGCAGCCACGGAAGGTGTTGTATTCCTTATCCAGCACTTCCACTTCGCCCAAAGTGGAGAGCATTTCCACCATCTCATCCTTGGATATGAACCCTTCAGAGTTGAACGAAATCAACAAATACTTGGTTTTTAAGTTCTTGCAAAGGTCGTACATACTTTCCTTCGCCGTTTGCTTTTTGTTGTATTGCGACTTGTTCCATTCCTTTGGAATGCCCGACACGGCGCTCACTTCGGTAGGCGCGACGTAGGAGTTGATCAAGTTCAGCATAAAGTAATTCGATCCGTAAGGATGCTGGTTGTACGGGGGGTCGATATACACCAAATCCGTTTCAGGGAGTTCAGGCGCAAGTTCGTTCGCATCCCGTTGAAAAATCTTAACGTCGCAATCAAAGTTGCTAAACACAGGGAGTTGCAATTCAATCGGTGCTAAAATACGTTGCAAAGCATTTTTTCCATCCCCGCCGTATTGACCGATGCCCGTTTTCGAGTTCTTATAAAACCCTTTGAACACACCGCTGGTGTTGGTATGCACGGACGCCGCGTAGATCAACGGCGCTTTTAAGAACGTGCGGTAGGGTTCGGGTACGGTTTCAATGAGTTGGCGTGCCGTGTCGATGTACTGCGCATTTCTCGTCGTATAGAAAACGCGTTCGCCTGGCTGAATGTTTGTATCGTCTTTCGGTGCGTACATTTCCGCAATAAAACCCGACTGTAAGGGCTTACTATTGAGTTCGTGCACCACGTATTCGTAATACATCTTCAAGGTATTGAAATTGAACGACTTTGCGTTGGCAAGGTAGCACTTATTGAGCGCCACGCAGTAATCTTCAAAGTCGTTTACGTACAGTTTATCCGCGTGCTGTTTAAAGAAACGGGAAACGATCCCCGAGCCCGAAAAAATATCGACCATATCGAGTTTCTTCTTACCAAGATCCGCCTTGACCTTTTCCACCGCCGTACCGATAAAAGACAACAGCGCACGCTTGTTGCCGATATAGGTGATGATTTGTTTAGATAAGTAATCGTCGTTTTCTTTTACAAACACACTCATTTGCTTTTTCATCTTCGTTCACCGCTTTGATTTTTTCTTCCCTTGTATTATAGCATATTTTATAAAAAAAATCAATAGATTTTTTCCTGCGAAAAAGGTTTTGCAGAAAAAGATACGCAAAAAGCAGTCTTTTTTCCGTTTTGTGGGGGGCAGGTATGGGTTGAAAGATAAAAACACAACAAAAAAGAACCCGTTTTTGCACAGGTCCTTTTCTTGCATATTTTTCCTTATAAATCCTTGCTGTTGCCAAGGAACGTGCCGAAGAAATCGCTCGATTTTTTCATGCTCGTACCGCCGCTGCTTGCGCTGCCTGCGGGCTTTCTATCACGGTTGTAAGGCTTTTTGCTGCCGTAGCCGCCCTTTCTATCGTCGCGTCTGCCGCCACGTCTATCATCACGTCTGCCAGCGCGTCTATCATCTCTCTTTTCCGTTCTTGCAGGGATTGCGGGCGCGTTTTCATCTTCCAAGTTCGCAGGTACGATCACAACGTAGCGGTTGGGTTCTTTGCCTTCGCTTTCCGTCTTCACGCCTTCGTATTTAGACAACGCCGCGTGGATAATTCTTCTTTCGTAAGGGTTCATCGCTTCGAGTTTGATTTTCTTGCCCAAGCGAATTGCTTTCGCCGCCAAGTTTTCCGCCAAGCGATTGAGCGTGCTTTCACGGTTATCGCGGTAATTTTCGCAATCTACCACAACGCGCTTATAATCATCTCTGCCCTTGTTTGCAACCGCACCAGCAAGCGTTTGGATAGCATCGAGCATCGCGCCGTGCTTACCGATAACCGATTGCGAGTTCGCCGCCGTTACGTTGATTTCGATTTTATCACCTTCGGAAACAAGACCCGCCACCGCTTCGATGTTCAAGATTTCGAACAAGCCGCCGAGGAAATCTACCGCTCTTTGTCCATCCGTTGCACCGCCTTCTGCGCTTTCTTCTACCGCCGTTTCCTTTTCGATTACGGCAATTTCAACCTTTGCTTTCACCGAACCGAACAATTTTTTCTTACCTTCTTCCAAAACACGGATATCCGCGTCTTCTCTTGCGATATTCAATTCGGCAAGACCTTTTTCGATGGCTTCTTCCACCGTCTTACCGAGAAATTCTCTGTACTGCATTTTCCTTTTTTCCTTCCTTTTTATTCTCTGTTTATTTCTTTTTCTTGGTATCCGTTTCTTGTTGTCCGGGCAATTTACGGGTATATTTTGCGCGCATTGCCGCTTCTTCCGCTTTGTTCATCTTCGCGTCAACCACTTTGTTAATGACCATCGTGGACAAGAGCGTGAACATACTCGATACTACCATGTAGATAGAGAACGCCGCCGAATACATGAACGAGAAGATACCGAACATAACCGTCATAATGACCATCGTGGTCTTTTGCGTTTGCGCTTGTTGGCCATCTACGGACGAGAACTTGTTTTGTTCCTTTTGCGAACGCATCGAAATAAATTGTTGCAACAAAATTGAGCCGATGGAGAGCGCAATCATAATAAAGTACCCGTTTGCGCCTTCTTTCCCTGCGGTCAAGTTTTTCGTCACTTCTTCGTACCCACCGCTGCTGTACGGCGAGTTGTTGTATTTTTTCATATCGTCAAAAGATACTTTCGTACCATTGACGTTGAAAGCGCTTTCCGCCGTAAATAAATTCTTCACGGGGGTCATAAACTTGTCGTATTCAGTAATGGGATGTTCGTAAGATGCGTCCACGTTCCATACGTTCTTAATCCAAAGGAACCCTACGCGTTCCTTAGAATGTTCTTCGTATTCTATGCGTACCGCTTCGCGCGCTTGTTCGTAATAATAGTTGGTGATCGTCGCCGTGTTTTCTTCCACCGTACCCGCAGTAAATTCAGGATACGTTGCAAAGAAAGCCGTTTCATCAACCAAATATTCTACACGCACGCTCATCGCACCGTTTTCTTGCACGTTTTTCGCGTAAGCAACCAAATCTTGCGTTTTATCAAAGTCTTCACCTACCGAAATCGTCGCATAGACGGGGTTGCCCGTTTCTTGGATTACGATTGTGTTGTTTGTTTCATCGTAAGCAACAGTTTGCGCATTGAACTCGGGGGCGAAACTTTCAATTTTCGCGTTATACGCCTGAACAAAATGGTTGTAGTTTTGAACGTTCGCGTACTTCGAATACGCATTGAAACCGCCGATTGCCGCAATAAACACCACCATCGACAAAATCATAGGAAGGCAGGAAGAAAACATCGGAATACCGTTTTCTTTATACATTTCCATCATCTTTTGGTTGTACTTTTCCTTGTCGTTGGCGTACTGCTTTTGCAGTTTTTCCATACGTTCTTGGTTTTCTTTCATTTTGTTGTTTTGCTTACGCATCGTAATTCTTTGATAGACGTCAAAGGGCAAAACAACCAACTTCAAAATGAGTGAGAATACGATAATGCCGACACCCACGATACCGATACCGTCAACAAGCCATTGAATAATAGCCCCGATCCAGCCTAAGGAAATGTCGTACGTTTGACCGAAGTGGTACAAATTTACCGCACCTAATAATTGCATAATTTCCATAAAATTGTTTCCGTTTTTCTTTTATTTTTTGGCGCAATTTGGCCTTTTTTTCCCGCGATTGTATCACGAAAAGACAAGGATAGTTTGCGCCCTTTGTGCAGGGGCGTATAAAACGTCAAGCCAACCAGCGTAATTTACGCGGGTTTTCCGGCGCAGGATCATACTTTCCCTTTTTCGCAAAGGGGGTACAACGCAAAATTCGGCAAACACCGAGCAATATGCCCACCAAAACCCCGTGGTTGTTAATACACTCTAACATATATTGCGAACAGGTCGGGCGGAACATACAGGTATGCTTAGAAATATGTCTTTGGTAAAACAGGATAAGCCGCATACATAGCATCTTACCGTACGGTTTCCATACGGTCTTTTTTAAAAACTTGCCGTTTTCTTTGATAAGTTGTCCCAGGCGAATCTTCATAAATTCCCCTTCTTAATCATTTGCGCCAAGTGTGTTTTATACGTTTGGAAAGAATACTCGTCAGCGATTTTGGGAACAAGTACAACGGCATACTGCCCTTGCATCCCATCCATCACCGAGCGGAAGGATTCGCGAAGAAGGCGTTTAATTCGGTTACGCACCACCGCTTTTCCGTGTTTTTTGCCGACGGAAATCCCCATCGTCATACGCGGCGCTGGTTTTATAATCATCGTCAAGGACGAAGAGTGGATTCTCTTTCCGCTGCTGAACAACTTTTGAAAATCCGATTGTTTTTTCAACCGATAGTATTTCATTCTTTCGCCATCTCTCCGTTTTTTACGCGAAGTATTTTCCCTTTAACTGCACGAAAACCGCCCTGTTTATCGTTCAAGGCGGTTTTTAAACTTTTGTTTAGTGCGTCAATCTCTTTCTGCCTTTGTTTCTACGTCTCTTCAAAACGTTTCTGCCAGCCGTCGTAGCCATTCTCTTACGGAAGCCGTGTACTTTACTTTGCTGTCTTTTCTTGGGTTGATAAGTTCTTTTCATAATCATTCTCCTGTTTGGATTTTTTTGTTTCGTTTTTTGTGGGCCGAGCGGAGTTCTTCCAAACGACCTTACCTATTATACCTAAATAAACTTGGGTAGTCAAGCGATTTTTTCGCGTTTTTTCACCCTTTTCTCTTTTAGAGAAGGGTTTTTACCCCTTTTTTAGGTTAGTTGTCCATTTTTACGGGCATCATCAAGTATTCGTTCGTTTGTTCATCAACGCCTGTCACCGTGTAAGGAGCCATCGCCGTGTTGAACGAAAGAGCCGCTTGTTCCCCTTTCACCGCTTTGAGTGCGTCAAGCAAATACTTACCGTTGAGCGCAATTTTCAGTTCCTTGCCTTCTACGGTTGCGTTTTCCAAAATTTCGTTTACGTTGCCCATATCGCTGTTCGCTTGCAACACAATCCCCGAAGACGTAATTTCAAGCATAATCAAACTATATTTGTGGCCGCGCATAATCACGATTGCACGTTCCACGCAGTCAATCAATTCCGCTTTTTGTACGGTCACCGTCGTCGTGAAAGATGCAGGGAAGATATGTTCCTTTCTAACGAACTCACCCATGTAGAGTTTGGATTTCAAAACGGTGTCGCCAACCGATACGGAAAGCATATTCTTTTCTACGTAAAGTTTCAGGTTTTCATCCCCTTCCAGAATACGGGTGATTTCCGTCAACGTTCTTGCAGGGCATACGATTTTGAGATAACCCGAACCGCCTTGTACAGGGCAGGATGCAACCGCCATTCTGAAACCGTCCAACGCCGTTGCGTTCAACTTGCCGTCTTTAACTTCAAGAGCACAGCCGCGAAGAATAGGTCTGCTGTCTTCCGTTGCGCAGCAGAATACCGTATTCGCGATAAGTTCTTTCAAATCTTCCTGCTTTACTTCCAAATAATCCTGCGTAGGATCAACGGGGAAGGAAGGGAACTCATCCGCAGGCAAACAGGGAAGTACGGTCGAACTGTCGCCGTAGTGAATTTTTAACCCAGTTTCTTTCAAAGAAAGAACCAACTCCTTGTCTGCAATCTTATTCACGAAGTCAGAGAAAAACTTACCGTTTACACAGGTTTCCCCTTCGTCCAAGATTTCCGCTTTCATGCTCTTTTTAATCGAGATTTCGCCGTCGAACGCCGTCAACGTAATCCCGTCGTTCTTCGCCGTGATTTTAATACATTCGTATGCAGGTATCAGCGTTTTCGTTGCGCACGCCTTCGAAACCGTAATCGCCGCATCCGCCAAAAGTACCCCTTCGCAAATAAATTTCATTCTTCTATTCTCCTTCGTTTTCGTCTTGAAACAAGTTCTTGTATATTGTACCATATTCCCCGTTTTTAAGCAACTGTTTTTCACGTTTTTTAAGTAAGTTATTTTATAAAAATAAAATACTCCGTCCTGTTACCAAGATGGAGTATTCCTTTCATGCTAAAGCAAAACCTGCTATATTTGTTTTGTCCTTATGTACAGAAAAACGGATGCGCCTTACAGGGGGCTTTTCCTTTCCTTACCCTGTCCGCGGGGGTATTTGTTCGGCGTATTTTTGATTTTCGCAACCACCGCTAAAGTACGCTCACCGTACCCTTCTGGCAATTCGTATTTTTTAACCGACTGGATTTTTCCGCCCAAAATTTTGCAGGCGGTTTGCGCTTCTTCAATTTCCGTTACGTCGCCGCTCTTATACGCCACGAACGCACCGCCCACTTTAACAAACGGCAGGCAGTATTCCGCCAGCGTGTTCATTCTTGCCACCGCCCGCGCCGTCGCAATATCGTATTTTTCACGGTGCATAACGTCCTTTGCAAGGTCTTCCGCCCGCTTTGAATAAATATTCACGTTGGAAAGCCCCAACTTATCCACAACTGCGTGCAAAAATTCACACTTCTTACCCACGCTTTCGACCAAAGCAAACGACAAATCGTCACGAATGAGTTTCAAGGGCATCGACGGGAATCCTGCGCCCGAGCCGATCTCGATCACTTTCGCATTTTTAGGAAACAAATTTTCCCCGACGACACTATCCAAAAAGTGCTTATAAAACATATCTTTTTCATCTAAAATCGTCGTTAAATTGTAACGCGCGTTATACTCTAACAAAAGCGCGCGGAACGCGTCGAATTTTTCCTTAAATTCCCCTTGCAAAAGTTGGGTATATTTTTCAAATTCCATATCTATCCACCTTTGTGTTGATAAAGTTATCCACATTTGTTGATAAGATTGTGGATAACTCATTCTTTTGTGTTTTTATTCATCTTTTTTGATAATTATTCATTTTTTCTCATAAATGTAAATTTTGGGTTGTGCACTTTTCCACAAATTGTTCACATTTTTATCCACCGTGTTTTTGGGGGTTGTGAACAGTTGAAAAATGTCCAAATTCCCTTTATTTATAAGGGATTGCATAAATGTTATCCACATATCCACCGACTCTACTACTAATACTACTAAATTCATTATTATATATAATAAAGCAGCAGGGGGAGTGATCCCCACAGGGATACTATCACAAATTCCCAAGTAAAATGAGAGCGTTTGAATTTTTTTCAGCAGCGCACCGCGAAGGTTTTTTAATTTTTCACCAAATTTCCGAAAATTATTCAAAGAAAAGGATATTTTCTTCCCCTTTCGTCTTCGCAAATTTTCGCACCGTGTATGCCGCGCCCCCCGTTTTCGTCAAACAGTACGCAAACAACACGTCCGCGTGTTCGACCATGTAGTCATTTCGTTTAAAATAACAGCCTTCGTAATAATGTTCCCCGAAAGTAACCACTTCGTTGCACGCCTTCAAAACTTTCGCATATCGAATTTGATCGCGCGCGGGGAAGGTGCATTCTTGTCCATAGAAAGGCACACACCCGATCAAGCGCACGGATGGGTATTTTTTTTGCAATTTAACGATACATTCCGCTGTGAGTAAATCCCAGCCCATCGCAAGCCCGTTGTAAAAAGTTTCAACGCCGCTTTTGATCAATTCTTCCAACGTCGCTTGGACATTTTTTGCCTTAATTTTTACAGGAAGAATTCGATGCCCTGTCATCGCGCAGGAACGGTATTCAGTTTTGATAAAAGAGAGTTGCTGCATACCGTAAATTTCCGTTAAATTTCTTCCGTTTCTTCGCTGTCAATATCTTCCTTAGGTCGGTTACAATTTTCCAAAATTTCGGTGATTTTGCAAAGAATTTCATCCTTGCCGTAGCCCGTTTCCGAACTGGTGGCGATCAGGTTATTTTCCCCCATGTAAAGGTCTGCCGCAATCGCCTTTTTATGCTCTTTAATTTTCATTTTGGACAGTTTGTCCGCCTTCGTTAAAACGACGGTGAACGGAATAACGTTAAAGTGTAAGTACTCGATCATTTGCACGTCGTCCGCGGTGGGATCGTGGCGGCTATCGGCAAGCATAAATACGTGCGCGATATTTCCTTTTTCTTTGAAAAACTGATCAAGCGTTTTAGCCCATTTGATTTTTTCCGACTTAGAAACCTGCGCAAAGCCGTAGCCGGGCAGATCGGCGAGAATAAATTCGCCGAAGTCAAAGTAGTTTACAAGCCGCGTTCTACCGGGCGCACTACTTGTTTTTGCCAACTTTTTACGGTTGGCAAGCATATTAATAAAAGAACTCTTACCAACGTTACTTTTTCCGCAAACGGCAATCATCGGTTTGTTGGGCGTAATAAATTGCGCTTTCGTTGCAGCCGACGTGATAAACGTGGCGTTTTTGATTTGAATAGGAGCACTCATTGCGTACCTGCTACCCCCTTTTTTAGAATCATAACCTTATTTTTCGATGGCGACGTCGAAGACTTCATCCACGTTCTCCACAAAAACAAACTGTAAATCGCTTGCAATTTCCGCAGGAATATCTTTAATATCCCGCTTGTTGGCTTTGGGAATGATAATCGTTTGGATGCCAGCGCGCGCTGCTGCCAGGGCTTTTTCTTTCAACCCACCGATGGGCAGCACTTTGCCGCGCAGAGTAATTTCCCCCGTCATCGCGACGTCGGAACGTACTTTTTTACCCGTGAATACAGACAAAATTGCGGTTGCCATAGTGATCCCTGCGCTGGGACCGTCCTTCGGGGTTGCCCCTTCGGGAACGTGCACGTGAACGTTTTGCGTTTCGAACAAACCTTTGTCGATGCCGTACTTTTCAGCGTTCGCGCGGACGAAAGTAAGCGCCGCTCTTGCCGATTCTTTCATCACGTCACCGAGTTTCCCTGTCAAAAGGATTTCCCCTTTACCGTCCACCCGCGTCGCTTCCACTGTGAGTGTTGTACCGCCGTAAGAAGTCCAAGCAAGGCCATTAACTGCGCCCACTTCGCTAACCCGTTTTTCTTCGTTCAATACGTACATGGGTGAGCCTAACAGTTCGATAACTTTCTTTTTTGTGACGGAAACTTTACGGAATTTGCTTTGACCTGCGTACTTCACAGCGATTTTTCTGCAAACCGAACCGATGGTGCGTTCCAAAGTACGAACCCCCGCTTCCAAAGTATAGCCTTCGATAATCGCGGTGATACCTTCTTCCGTGAAAGATGCTTGCTTTTCCGTGATCCCGTTCGCTTTCAACTGCTTGGGGATCAAATAGCGTTTTACAATTTCTAATTTTTCTTGCAACGTGTAGCCAGAAAGACGGATCACTTCCATTCTATCCAAAAGGGGTTTTGGAATGGTATCCAAAGAGTTCGCCGTCGTGATGAACAACACTTTGGAAAGGTCATAAGGCACTTCCAAATAGCGATCGCGGAAAGTAGGATTTTGTTCGGGGTCTAACACTTCAAGCAGCGCAGATGCGGGATCGCCGCGCATATCGGACGAGATTTTGTCGATTTCGTCAAGCAGGAATACAGGGTTGATAGAACCCGCGTTTTTCATCGCGTAAAGCACTCTTCCAGGGATTGCGCCGACGTAGGTTTTTCTATGCCCGCGGATTTCCGCTTCGTCCTTTACGCCGCCAAGACTCATACGGACAAACTTTCTGCCAAGCGCTCTTGCCACCGAAGACGCGATACTCGTCTTACCCACACCAGGGGGGCCGACAAGGCAAAGAATGGGCGCTTTCATATTCCCTGTCAGTTTCAAAACCGCTAAATATTCGGTGATGCGCTCTTTAATTTTTTCCAAGCCGTAGTGGTCTTCTTCAAGCACCGCCACACAGTCAGACAATTTTTCGGTATCCTGCGTTTCTTCCGTCCACGGGAGTTCCAACACCTGATCTAAATAGGTGGTGATGATGCTGTATTCAGGCGCAGACGGGGGGATTTTTCCCAAGCGGAACACTTCTTTTAAGCACTTTTCTTCCACATCCGCAGGTAAGTTTTTCGCAAGGATTTTTTCCTTATAATCTTCTTCTTCCTTGCCGCTGTCGCCGAGTTCTTCGTGAATGGCTTTAAGTTGTTCGCGCAAAAAATATTCCTTTTGGTTTTTATCAATGCTTTGACGGACGGCGGTTGCAATTTTCTTTTCAATTTTTGCAATTTCCAGTTCGTCATTCAAGCACTTTTCAAAGAGTTTCAAACGCTCTAAAACGCTGAGTTCTTCCAAGATTTTTTGCTTGATTTCGTTGCGAACGCGCATACCCGAAAGTACGACGTCGATATACTCGTCAGGGTCGGTGAGCAGGTCGGCTTTTTGGATTAATTCTTTCGAAATTTTCCCTTCTACGCCAAGCACTTCGCCAGCCAGCGCTTTCGCGGTGCGGAAGTAGGCTTCCGTCAACACTTCGTCGCCGTCATAGCGGGAGAATAAATCCATTGTTTGTGCGTAAAAGGCATCATTATCCGTGTAAAAACAATCATTAAAAGCACGATAAAGCCCCTTCGCGTTGATGCGAACGGTGCCACCAGGGAGTTTGGTGATTTGCTGGATGCGGCATACGACGCCCACCTTATACAAATCATCTTTCATGATTTCTTCTTTATTCACGTCCTTTTGCGCCACGATAAACAGCAGGCGTTCGGGATGGTTGGATGCGAGTTCTACCGCTTTCAAAGTGCGTTCTCTGCCCGCTTCAAAAAGTCGGATCGTAGCCATGTC
>JAZOLF010000016.1:0-5785 GCA_045652785.1 Candidatus Scatosoma sp.
TTTTTTCATTGTTTTCTCCTATCATATCATTTTCGCGCCGTTTTTTAGTTATAGATTTCTTGAATCATCAATTCAATAAAGCAAGCCGACCAGTTGTAATCGCTAATCGAATGCACGTGTTTCAAATAATCTGGTTTCTTCGGGGGAACGCCCTTGCGCTTTAAGTGGAAAGGACAAATCTTATTGTCCGCATCGTAGAATTCGAAAATGTTGCCCGTTTCTTCGTACCACTTGTTAACAGCGTCCAACGTTCTGCGGCGCAATTCTTCCGCAAGTTCGGTGTAACCATACTTTCTAAGCCCCAAAATCAGGAAGTAGTTAATATTCATCCAAGTACAACCGCGCCACATATCAATATCGTAAACAGGGCTGTCTTTGGGCATAGACGGAACGGGCATTGCCGTCCAGAAACGCTTTTCGTCGAGCAATACCTTCACCATCTTATCCGCTTGTTCTTGCGTGCAAAGGCCCGCAAACATAGGCAGGAAAGACGACGGCGACGCTACGTGCGTCAACGTGCCGTTAAACAAGCGATCGTAATACAAGCCGTCTTCTTCGCTCCACATCAGCGCGTTGATCTTTGCTTTCACGTCTTCGTGTACGTTTTGGAAGAAGGTTGCGTTTTCTTCGTCCCCGATTTCTTTGCAAATCATCGCAAGGTATTTCGCGTCGTTGCAAAGGTAGGTAGAGAAGTCGATCGCGTCCATCTTCGTATCAAAGTCGAAACGGGGGGAATTATCTAAGCCCGATTCCCCGCACTTGCATTCGATATCCGTCATATCGGTGTACCATTCCAGCAAGCCGTTGCCGTTCTCATCACGGTTTTTCATCGTCCAAATCAGGAATTTGGCCAGGGCAGGTACGCATTCACGCAAGAATTCCTTATCCCCGTCCTTGCGGTAAATATTCCATACACCCCACGCCAAAACCTGCGGTTGGGTGAACTGCGAGAACCCACCGTAAGGGCCCATCATGTGCGCAATAAACCCGTCTTTTTCTTCCAAAGCCAGTACCGCACGGATGGCGTCTTTCGCCATCGGCAGGTTGTATTCGGCAAACGCCATGGAGTGGAACGCCGAATCCCAAATCCACATAAATCGATGGGGAATGCGATCGGGCGTCGTCCAACGGCAAGGGATTTCCCCTTCGGGAGAATACACGTTTTCCTTATTGACAGAAAGACATTTATAGTAAAGCCGCTCATATTTTTCTTCCTTACAAGCGGGAATGTTTTCATAGTAAGCAATCCTTTCTTTTTTGAGCGCATCCAGTTCTTCCCCAGACAGAACGCGAGTGTTGCGCACCTTGTACGAGAAAGTGAAATAATACGCCCCATCCTGTTCCTGAATGGTCAGATAGAAAAAAGCAAAACTGGTGCGGACAATTTCGGTATTCCCGTCTTGTTCGATGCGGTGATCGCGCACCGAATCCACAAAGGGTTTAACGGGCGATTTTCCGACGATTGTGTGTCTATCGAGAAAAGCCACGGTGAAACCATCGCCATCCAAAATATCCCCTGTTACAGCATTAAAACGCGCTGTTTGCGCAAGGGGGATCTTCAAAGAGATCAATTTATCAAAGTGAAAGCGCAACGTGATGGGTTCATCCAGCATCATTGCCACAAAATCATCCGACCTTTTTGTTTCGCCATCGATGCCGCTAAAACAGAACAGTTGTCCGTACCCGTATTTGTTGTGTAATTTCATAATACATTCCTTAAAAGTTAATATTTTTTTCGTTCTTTTTATAAGATAGCACAATTCCCCAAGAATGTAAATAGTATATTGCACTATATTTTTATTTTTTTATAATTGAAAAAGGGCTAAGCGCAAAACCCAAACGGTCGCGCGCTTAGCCTTTCCAACTCTTTTAAGTAGGAATTTTCATTATTTGAATATTTGTCAACGTTCTCATAATATTCAATTCCGATGCGCGCTTGGGAAGTTCCCCTTTAAGGAAGGGAACTTCCCCGTCCGCGCCGACGTTTTGTTTTTATCTACCCTACATTAAGCGTTGAACGCGCAAGGCATGATGTAGATTGCTTGACCTACGGAAAGATACGTTTCGTAGGTATTCGTCCCTGTAACCAGTTCTCTTTCAACCTTATTGCCAGTTTGATAATAAACGTAGAACGCCGTAACCTTATCCGAAAGCGTGATGGTGATTTCTTGTTCACACTCTTCTACTTTTTCATAGTACGGGTCAATGGTGTTCATTACCATGTACATATAGTTGTAATTTTCCGCATCAAACAATTCGGTTACCAACGTATATTCAAGGCTCGTGGTCACGCTCGTGAGCCATCTAAACGATGCCGCCGCACTCCACGTGGGGCTCCAAGTGATATGCGCGTGATCCAAACTACTGTTATCGCTACCTTTATAAATTTGCGTAGCATTGTAATCGAAGTTCGAAATCGTAGGCGCAAACGTATCGTTATACTCCATGATGGTCTTCATAAACTCATACACTTCGGTGGTCGAACCGTCACGGTTGACAAACGTACCGCCATCGTCGTACCATTCACCGCTCGAACTATTCGATGCCTTCGTCCAGTAGGTAAAGTAGTTGATTTGTTTTACGCCAAAGCCCATCAAGTAGTTGTTGAGCCATCTTGCATCTTCTTCGGAGATTTGACGGATATGCACAGCGCCGTCCGAACCGCCGCTACGCATCAAGCACGATTGCGTAACTACCTTCACCGACAAATTGCGTTCTTTTGCGAGTTCCGCTATCAAACGAATTGCCGCCAAGCAGGTATTATCTACGTAAGGCGTTTCTTCCTTCCAGAACAACATACCTTCTTCCGCCGACTTGAAGGGATAATCGTCATACTGGATATAATCCGTACCCATCGCATCCAAGAACCCTGCTACATAGTTCTTGTATGCATCTTCGATTTGCTTGTTGCTGATATTCTTACCGATATCGTTTACGCCAGGATAACGATATTGAATGGTGGAGAAGTTTTGTTCCAAAGGCAACAAGTTGTATTGTACGTACATTTCAGGTGCAATACGTTTCAAGGAACGATATACCTGACCATAGCAATACCAGTTATGGTAAGAAGGTTCGTCGCCAAGCATTACACCATAGAACGCAGGATGATCCTTGTAGTGCTTAATTTCATTCATCAAGTGCGCGTCCAAAGCGTTTTGATCCTTAAATCTCGTCGTGTCCGCCGTGATACCCAAAGCAGCCAAAGCATCTAAGTAATCTTGAACTTCAGCCGTCTTACCCGTACCGTCCGAATTAACGTCGCTTGCAAGAACCCAAGGCTTATAGGTGCTATCCGCTGCAGACGCACCGCTACCGCTCACTTTGATCGGCGTAGAGAGAACTTGGATGTGCCAGTCGGTCAAGATAACCTTCAAACCCGCTTCTTGCGCCATATTCAAATACTGTTCTGTTTTAGCCCAGTCTTTCGAATCCGTGCTGATGCC
Organism: Candidatus Scatosoma sp.; assembly: GCA_045652785.1. Lineage (GTDB taxonomy): Bacteria > Bacillota > Clostridia > Christensenellales > Borkfalkiaceae > Scatosoma. Next base: position 3,444 of record JAZOLF010000016.1, read on the forward strand.
GTCTTGCGCCAACAAAATATTGAACCCTGCGCCTGCGTAGGTGTCGTAGGTTTCTTGGTTTTCTCTGTAGTCGATATGCGACGTAGACGTACAACCGCTACCCGAGCAAACCGAATCATCAGAAGAGTGATAGATGGTCGTCGTTGTGGTGCTGTTTTTGGTCGTGGAAACCTTATACGTACCGTCGTTAAGGCTGCTATAACCGTATCTATCCAAGGTGACCGCTTCTTCGTCCGAATAGTCTACGTCTTTTGCATACTTTTTAACCAAAGCGTCAAGCGTGGTGTCTTCTTCGATGCCGTGAACGCTGTCAAGCACCGTCGTCTTACCGAATTGACCGTACAAAATGATGCTACCGTCCGCACTTGCAGCCGTAGAAACTTCCCATTGATATTTATATACAACTGCGCCCGTAATCATGTTGATAGCCGCCATTTCCACGTAAATTCTCGATGCGTTCGCGTGCTTACCGATACCGATAATCATACGGTAGGTGTCCGTCACGTCTTGCAACGCACGGATACTCAAAGGATGGACATCGGATGCCGAACCGAGATTCGTACGGAAACCGTTGGTACCCTGGTCATAACCGATTACCTTTTGCTTACCGATGATCGCAAGTCTACTTGCGTGTGCGCCCGTCAACGTGCCGTAAACCGAACCATCGCTGTTGTATAAGCCGTTTGCCCATACCCAGCCCGTCACGTTCGCATCCTTCACCGTAGCCGTCGAACCCGTACCATTGTTGTTATAGATGGTATTCGTGATGGTGTTGTTGAAGAAGGAAACGATGGGCATATTGTCGCCCGTGAAGTCGAACACTACGTAGTCGTTCAAGCCATAACTGCCGTTGAAAGCAACGTAGGACATATCTGCCGACGTAGGATACGAAATATTGCCAGATGCCGTGCTCTTTTCAAGCATAACGCTGTTGCCTTCCCAGTTTGCTTTGTAGGAAAGCATATCGGGGGTATAGGTTGCCAACGCATTATTGAAACCGTTTACAACGGGATAGATTGCATCTACAACCGTCTTTCTGCTGAAATGCCCGTAGAGCGCAATATCGCCCTTCCAGTCTGCCTTCGCTACGCCGCCTTGGTTGTAGTCGGCAATTTTCACGCCCGCCGTCATATTCCAAACAACCATACGAAGGTTCATGTTCGAACCGTTTTCTACCCAACCAACCAGCACACGGTATTGATCGTTTGCATTCAACTGCGACATCGCCGCAGGAGAAGGAGATGCAGCCGAACCGATGCTCGTTCTTACCTGGGTAAGGGGTTGGCTCGAGCCGTTATCATCGTAAGCATACGAAATATTATAAGGCCCGATGAGCGTAATACGGCTTGCGTGCGCACCAGTAAAGCCACCGTACGGCACGCCCGTATTGATGTAGATACCGTTGGTAACAAGCCAGCCCTTTACTTGCGCATCTTGCGCGTGGTTATAGATGGTATTCGTCAACGAATTGTTGAAGAAGGACAAGATGGGCATATTGTTGCCCGTGAAGTCAAACGCCAAGAAATCGTTTAAGCCATATTCCCCGCCAAAACGATAATAGGACATATCTTCGGTATCCGTTGCCGTTATCGCCTTAGGAAGTACACCATCGCCGCCAGACGAAGTATAGGTACTCTTTTCGAAGGTGACGTTGTATGCTACCCCGTTTTCTTCCTTTTCTGCCGCGGATTTATAATAATGCGCAACAGATTCAGCCCAAGTAGCCGTCAATACAACGTCTTCTTCCCACGTCCAAACACCGCTTGCAGGGAAGGGATTGCCGTTTTGGTCAACCCAACCCAAGAACTCACGGTCATATTTGGGGATCTTTAATTGATAGGTACAACCATAATAAACCGTTTGCGTGGTTTCATCCATCGTACCGCCCGCCGGATCATAGGTGACGGTATAAGCGTCACCAAGTTCCAACGCGAAATCGTCAAGATAAATCGTACCCGACCAGTTGCCTTGCATGATCATGAAACGACCATTGTCGATATCTTCCGACGTTACAACTACCTTCGTCCACGTGTTCGCAGGGATAATGATCCCTTCGCCGCCGTTGAACTTGTTGTTTACGCCGTTCACGAGTTTCGTTCCGCTTACGCCGTCGATTTCCACCGTGGAATAAATCCAGAAAGAGAAACCGCTTGCAAAATCTTTGAGCGCTTGCGAATCCTTGTGTCTGGTCAAGTACATATAGCCGTTACCCTTATCGAATGCAAGGGAAGACGTACCGCTATGTACGATCGTATGATCGATACGAACGTTGGAAATTGCATTCACGTCGCCTGCGCGTTTGCCTTCCGCAATCGAAAGATATGCCGTTTCCGCGCTATAAT
>JAZOLF010000017.1:0-8517 GCA_045652785.1 Candidatus Scatosoma sp.
CGACTTGTTCCAACTGTTTTCTTTGCCCGCCATCGAGCATGGGGGAAAACTGCACAACAAACGCGTCAATCTCCTCATCCGTCAACGTCCCCGCCCGCTTTGCCCGTTCGGCTTCTTTCAATATCTCCAAAAAAATCCCCGCGCCGCTTTTTCCATCGTACGCCGCCGCCAACTTCTTCGTAAGTTCCGTCGCCGATATTTCTTCGGGTGCCTTTGGTGTATGTGAACGCAAATTTTTCATAATCATTCCCCCTAAAAAGAATATTTCTATATTGTATTCGCGCGCACGCAAAAAAGTGTCTATGCATATACATATAGTATGGAATTATTGATTTTAATCGTCTTGTACTACCTTTCGCAAAATCCCGATTTTGAGCGCTCCGTCAAGCCCCTGCTTGGCGAATTAAAAAACTCTCAACAGGCTCTCAATTTCTTGGAAGAGTTGTCACAGTTCTCAAAAATGTTTTCCTTATTCAACGCAGGGAAAGGCGGGGGGATGTCCGCATCGAAAGAGAGTTGCTCACCCCCAAATCAGGAACACGCCAACCGCGAAAAAGAGCCCCAACCGCAAGCGCAGCCATCCCCGACGGCAGGGATTGCAGACGGCTTTATCGAAGATCTGATCGAAAAATACTTCCACCCAAAAAAGTAGCCTTTTAAAAAAAGAAAGACAGCAAAAACGCAAATCTCAAACAAAAAAAGAGCCATCGGCTCTTTTCTTTTTATAACCCCAAAATCTCTTTTTTCTTTTTATCAAACTCTTCCTGCGTAATCACACCGTCATCCAAAAGTCTCTTCCATTTTTCAATTTCAGTAAAGTTATCACCACTTCCTATCATTTTAGGCTCTTCCTTCTTGACCTGTGCCGACACCGCTCCTTGCAACGCTCCAACTAAACCCCGCAAAACGCCACCTTTTTTGGTTGTATTTTTAGCCAGTAAGCCGTTAGTTCCCGACTGTACTCCTGCTGTAATCGTTCCTACCGTATCAATCCCCAAAGTATCATCCACAACCGCAATCGCATTTTTCACTTTTGTCGCAACACGTTCTAATGTACTTTTCTCCACCAACAACTCTAAGCAAGCAGAAATAAATTTCCCTGCATTATTTTTGCTTACAAATCTAAATGCTACTTCCTTATCCACCAAATAAATTTCAACGTCACAACCTTCCTGTTTGATTTGTGGAAGATTTTTATATTTTTTTATTTCCCCTACGGGATAAATAGATACATTTACGGCGGGGGCTTTAAACAGTTTTTTTATTTTTTTAATCGTAACAATAGCATAATTCGTCAAGATCAACTCAATATCTTTATTTTCGCCAAGATAATAAACTTCGTTGCTTTTATATAAAACCACTTCATCGCTCTTTAATTCATAATGTTCCATTCTTCCATTCTCCTCTTGTGTCGTATTTTTATTATAACAGGTCTTTTGACCTAAGTCAAGACTTTTGACCTAAAAACGTATATACTATAAATATGGTATTTCAAGAAGTGTTGAAAAACTTAATGAGTGAAAAGCGACTTACGCAACAATCGTTAGCAGATGCGTTAGGCGTGAATCAAACTACGGTAGGACAATGGCTCAGCGGCAAAAAAAAGCCAAGTTACGACAGCATCCTTTTGCTATACCAAAAATATCAAATTGAACCCAATGAACTCTTCGAATTAAATTAAAAAAAAGCAACCTTGCGAAAAGGTTGCTTTTTCTTTTATCTTCATATTCGCAGACCGATTTACACAATCGAAAATCCGCCGTTAACGGACAAATCAATCCCCGTCACGTAATCGTTTTCTTCCAAGAATACGACAGCCTTTGCCACGTCGTCGCCCGTTCCAACACGCCCCGCAGGGATACCATCAACAAGTGCCGCCAACTCATCCGCCGATAAACGACTATTCATTTCGGTCGCAATCACGCCAGGTGAAACGGTATTCACCCGAATACCCGAATACCCCAGTTCATTTGCCAGCGCTTTCGTGAACGCAATCAGCGCCCCCTTCGACGCGGAGTACACGCTTTCGCAACTACCGCCGATTTGACCCCACACGGAAGAAATATTGACAATCAACCCGCTTTGTTGCTCAATCATCTTAGGAACAAAATGTTTGACGCACAAAAACGCCCCGCGCATATTGACGGCAAACAGGTCGTCAAACTCTTCCACAGCGACGTCCTGCACCTGCTTAAACATCGCAACGCCCGCATTGTTTACAAGCACGTCCACCGCCCCAAGTTCTTTCGCCAACGTAGCAATATCCGTTTCCTTGCGCACGTCCGCACGGAAAACTTCCAGCCCCATATTTTTCGCTTTAACAGCGCTCTCTTCGTCCTTTGAATAGGTCACGCAAACGCGGTACCCTTTTTTTTGAAAAGCGAGTGCAATCGCCAAGCCGATACCACGCACACCGCCAGTCACCAAAACCGTTTTCATCACACACCTGCCCCCGTTAAACCGAGTTTTTCCACAATCTCACCCGCAATTTCATTTGGAGTTTTTCCATCCACCGAAACCGCAAAGTCACACACGCTTTCATACGTCGCCGCCCGCGCCACAAGCAGCCTATCCAAGCGTGCCGATAAATCATCGCCCGCCAAAAGCGGACGGGAGTTATCCCCCTGCAACCGCGCCAGCAAAGTCCCCTTTTCCGCGCGCAAATACACCAGCACGCCGCCATTTTTAAGCAGATCAACGTTCTCTTTTCGCTGCACGAGTCCGCCGCCCACGGACACAACGACGCATTCCTGCTCCGTCAAAGTCCGCACGGTTTCCGTTTCTAAGCCGCGAAAATATTCTTCACCGTTGTCCTTAAAAATGTCGCTAATCCGCCCGTATTTTTCTTGAATGATTTGGTCGGTATCGACCGCCCGCCATCCAAGCGCCTTAGCCAAAGCGCCGCCGACGGTGCTTTTCCCGCATCCCATCATTCCGCAAAGTACAATCCGCATAGCCATTATTTCAAAAGGTAGCGCAGCCCTTCGAGCGCCGCAAGATAACTCCCCGCGCCGAACCCGCAAACCACGCCTTTGCACACTTCGGAAAGGACGGAAGTATGGCGGAACTCTTCCCTTGCGTGGACGTTGGATATATGCACTTCGACCACGGGAATATCAATCGCCGCAATCGCGTCACGCAGAGCATAACTGTAATGGGTGTACGCACCAGCGTTGAACACAACCCCGTCGTACTCCTTGCCTAAAAACGCTTCATGGAGTTTGTCCACCAGCGCGCCTTCGCAGTTCGATTGATAGAAATCCACTTCATCGCCCTTTTCAGCGCACGCCTGCGCAATTTTTGCGTTGATTTCCGCAAGCGTTTCGTTGCCGTAAACGCTCTTTTCGCGCAGCCCAGTCAAGTTCAAATTTACACCATTTAACACCAAAATTTTCATATATTTTGCTCCGTTTTCACGTATTTTTCGTATAATTTTTTCGCTTCGCTATGGTCGGCAGTCCGTCCCAAAAAGTAGCAATCCGCATAATATGCTTGTAAAAATAGCATACCGCCGCCCGAAATCGTTTTCAGCCCAAGTTCCCCTGCCAGCCGCAAGAACTCTGACACCGCAGGCTTGTAAATTAAATCCACCGCCACGCTTGCGCCCGCAAACACCGCCGCCCCAACAGGGGAAACCCCAACGGTATTGTGCATTCCGACCCCCGTCGCGTTGATTACGATATCATACCCCCCTTCTTCGGGGTGCGGAGCCGCGCGAACGCCCAACTCTTGACAAGTCTCTTCCAACTCTTTCCGATCGCGGCGATACATACTCACGGTTGCGCCCGCCATTTTGAGCGCCACAGCGGTACTTCTCCCCGCGCCACCCGCGCCCAACACCAGCACCTTTTTTGTGCAAACGTCAACCCCTTCGAGCGCCAGCATTTGCATAAAACCGATCCCGTCGGTGTTGTAGCCTGTCCGCGTCGAAGAAACGACAGTATTCACCGCGCCAAACGCCAAAGCGTCGCCTGCCACTTCGTCCAGATATTCCATCACGTCCCGCTTGTACGGAATGGTGACGTTAAACCCGTCAAAATCGCCCAGCAAGTACCGCATCGCGCTATCGAACTCCCCCGTCGAAGTAGATAAAAGTTCATATTGCAGGGCATATCCCCACTCCCCTAAGATAAAGGCGTGGATCTTTTTGCTGTCCGATTTAGAAACGTCCTTTCCGACGAGTGCTAATCGGAGTTCTTTCCCATTCATTCCGTACATACCCCCAACAAATTAAAGAATTTCGGGAAAGAGACCGCGCAACATTCGGGGTTCAAAATCATACCGCCCTTCGCAGACGCCATCATCCCGACCGCCGCAGTCATGGCGATACGGTGATCCAAATAACTCTCTACAACGCCGCCATCCAAGCGCTTTTTACCGCGAATGATAAACCCATCATCCGTAGCGATACATTCACCGCCCAAAGCGTTGATCATCGCGGCAGTCGTCAAAATGCGGTTGCTTTCCTTGACCTTCAATTCCTTGCCGTCGGTGATACGGCTTTCCCCGTCCGCGAACGCAAGCATCAGGGCGATCAGCGGCAATTCATCAATCATAGCAGGGATATCATCGCCGCCCAAAATGACAGGTTGAATATCCGATTTTTCGACCAGTACGTCCGCCCTTGCTTCCCCGCCGCAAACCGTTTGATTCTGCAAGGAGTATCGCACGCCCATCTTATCGAACGCCGTCAAAATTCCCGTCCGAGTGGGGTTAACCCCGACGTTTTTACACAAAGTTTTCCCTTTCAAAGCCCCCAGCGCCATAAAGTAAGATGCGGAAGAAATATCCGCAGGCACGTCCACGTCAATCGCGGAAAGGGTGCTTTTTTCCACACTCACGCGGTTTCCGTCCACCGTCAATTTTGCCCCCATCGCGGAAAGCATCCGTTCGGTGTGATCGCGAGATTTGGTAGGCTCTTCCACCGTCGTCACGCCGCTTGCGGACATCCCCGCCAGCAAAATCGCACTCTTGACCTGTGCCGACGCAACGTCAGTCACCACTTCGCGCCCCACAAGTTCCGCAGGCGCAACATAGACAGGCGCATGTCCATCCGTCGTGCGGACGTTCGCCCCGAGTAGCCCCAACGGGCGTGCCACCCGCGCCATCGGACGCTTGGACAAGGACGCATCCCCAACGAGAGTCGCATCAATGCCCTTACCTGCAACCAGCCCCGTCAACAACCGCAAAGTCGTTCCCGAGTTCCCGCAATTCAGCGTCCGCCCAGCGTGGAATCGTTCCACACCGCGAACGCGCATCGTCGAGCCGTCCACGTCAATTTTCGCGCCTAACGCACGCATACACGCGCAGGTAGAAACACAATCTTCCCCGCTCAGCGCGTTGGTAATCAAGGCATCCCCTTCCACGCAACTATTCAGCAACACCGCGCGGTGGGTAATCGACTTATCGCCAGGCAGGGTAAATTCCCCTTCAAATTGATCAACATTTGGGATTGAACGCATACCTGCACCCCCTTAAAGCATTTCTTTCACAATTTCTTCCAAACTTTCAACGTATTCATCCAAAGGCATCGAAAGCAAAGTCCACTTCCCATACCCTTGCGCCACGCTCATTACAACGTTCTTTGCATCAACGTTTTTCTTATCCATCGCCGCTGCCTGCAACGCCCGTCCAAGCATCGAACAATCCAACGCCGACATAGGCGCGAGAGCCAACGCGCCGTCCACGAACCCGATCAAGCGTTCCCCGATTGACTTCTCACAAACGCCCATCTTCACGGCGAGTGCCGTTTCCAGTTTCATCCCCCACAGCACACTTTCTCCGTGCGAAAGCCCGTAGGCAATTTCGATCGCGTGCCCCGTCGTATGCCCGACGTTCAAGCACTTTCTTTCCCCCGTTTCTTTCTCATCACGCGCCACCACGCCCGCCTTAAAGCGCACGCAGTTTTCAATCAGCGATACCGCCAAAGCCTTATCGACCTTGCCGGCGCATTCCGCCAGCGCATCAAAAGTGACGGTATCCATCGCCGCATATTTGACGATTTCCCCGATCCCGCACTTCCATTCGCGTTCAGGCAAAGTATCCAAAAACGCGGGATCAATCAACACTTCTATCGGTTGGTGGAATGCGCCCACGACGTTCTTCACGCCGTTTACGTCGATTGCGGTTTTCCCGCCCACCGAACTATCCACCATCGCAAGTAAAGTGGTCGGGATCTGCACGCACGCAATCCCGCGCATATACAACGCCGCGCACAAGCCGCCCAAATCCCCGATCACGCCGCCGCCCACGGCAAACAATTTCGACGTTCGTTTCAGCCCTGCCCCCACCATTTTTTCCAAAACGGTTTGCAAAGAAGAGAAATTCTTATGCTCTTCCCCAGCAGGCAAAACGCAAACATCCACCCCCTGCATCCACTTTTCAAAGAAAGGCTTATGCAAAGCGTACACGTTCTCATCCGTCAACACGAAATTCTTTTGCCCCTGCAACAGCACAGGCAAGCGCGTTTCGATCACGTCTTCCCCGATATAAATTGTCCCCGCCGCCGACGGAGTTTTCAATTCAATTTTCATGCTTTCAGTTCCTTATATCTATGAACGACCTGCGACATCGTATCTCCGCCCAAGCGTTCAGACACCGCAAACGCCAACACCTGCACAACGACGGCTTCGGCAATTACTTCCATCGCAACAATCGCGCAAACGTCGCTGCGTTCCGCCGCAGCAACCGCGCTTTCGCCCGTCGCCAAATCCACCGTCTTCAAGCCGCGCATCAGGGTAGGAATGGGTTTCATCGCAAGCCGCAAAACGAGTTCTTCCCCGTTCGACATACCGCCTTCCAAACCGCCCGCATTGTTACTCGTACGATAATACCCTTTTTCTTCGCTGAAGAAAATTTCGTCGTGTACGGACTTACCGCTCACGTTTGCCACGCCAAAGCCCATACCGATTTCCACGCCTTTGACCGCTTGAATGCTCATCAATCCTTGCGCCAACTTCGCGTCCAGTTTTTCGCCGTAAGTCATCACGTTGCCAAAGCCGCTCTTCAAGCCCTTAACGCGGATTTCCACCACGCCGCCCGACGTATCGCCTTCCGCTTTCAAAGCGGCAATTTTCTCTTTCGCCTGTGCCGCAAGGTCGGCATCGAGCATCCCCGTTTCGTTATTTTTGCCGTCGCAAATCTCGTCAAAGGAGTATTCTTTCGCGTCCGCAACGCCGCATATTGAACGCACGTAGCCCGTAATTTCCACACCCAACGCGGAAAGGTATTGCTTGTAAACGCCGCCCGCCGCTACACGGATTGCCGTTTCCCTTGCAGACGCTCTTTCCAAAATATTTCTGGCATCGTCCTGCGCAAACTTTTTCATCCCCGTAAAGTCTGCGTGTCCAGGACGCACCTTTGTCAAAGATTTTGCCGCCATCGCACTTTCATCGCACGCGCCGTCGGACATACAAGCCGCCCAGTTTTCATAATCGCGGTTATAGATACAAAGGGTGACAGGGCTACCGAGCGTTTCCCCGTTGCGTACCCCCGTCAAAATTTCCACGCGATCCTTTTCGATTTTTTGCCGCCCACCGCGTCCAAAACCGCTTTGGCGAGCCGCCAAATCTTCCTGTATTTTGCTGGTATCCAGTTGTAAATGAGCGGGCAACCCTTCCAAAATCGCCACCAGCGCCTTGCCGTGCGATTCCCCCGCTGTCGTCAGTTTCATCATAATCGTACCTATTATCTTATGCAATTTACGGTATATTCGCCGCCAACGTAATCAACCAACACTTTTTGCCCCGAGCGGATATTGCCGAGCAAAATCTCTTCGGAAAGCCGATCTTCGATCCGACGTTGAATGGCTCTCTTCAAAGGCCGAGCGCCATACTGGCTGTCGTACCCTTCTTTCACGAGTGCGCGTTTCGCCGTTTCGGAAACGGTGAGCGTAATCCCCCGCTGTTCGTACAAGCGTTTTGCAAGCGAAGTAATCATCTTACCCCCGATAATCGCGGCATCTTCTTCGGACAAACGGTGGAAAACAATCACGTCGTCCATACGGTTCAAAAATTCAGGACGGAATTTTTCCTTCAATGCCTTGGTGATATTTTCCTTCATTTCTTCGTACTGTTTTTGATCGGTTGCGCCGTCCGTGACGTCCCCGCCGAACCCATAAACGCCCGTGCGTTCCGCCTGCGAAAGCGCCGCCCCCACGTTCGAAGTCAGGATAATCACGGCGTTTTTGAAACTCACCGTTCTTCCCTTGCTGTCCGTCAATCTACCGTCGTCCAAAATTTGCAAGAGCAAATTAAACACGTCGGGATGCGCCTTTTCAATTTCGTCAAACAGGATCACCGAATACGGTTTCGTCCGCACCTTGTCGGTGAGTTGCCCGCCCTGGCCTTCGTCAAAGCCGACGTAGCCAGGCGCCGCACCGATGAGTTTCGACACCGATTGTTTTTCCATATATTCGCTCATATCCAAGCGGATCATTTGCTCTTCGCTGCCAAACAAGTTTTCCGCAAGTGCCTTACAAAGGTCGGTTTTCCCCACCCCCGTAGGCCCAACGAAGAT
>JAZOLF010000018.1:0-4198 GCA_045652785.1 Candidatus Scatosoma sp.
TGCGGTTTGCGTTATCCTTACCCATCGCAAAGACAAGGGAAGTCGGTTTCGCTTTGGTGTATTCGTCATCGATAAACATACTGCCGAGTTCTACCGTCTGGCGTTTGCGGTTGGGAACTTCAATACTTACCGCCCCGTCTTCTACGTTTCTATACACGTTAACGCCCTCACGGCAAAGACCCATCGCAATTTCTTGTTCCAAAGACACTACTTTTCTGTGCGATACGCCACGTGGCAAAACAACGTTGTAGCGGGTGACGGTAGGCCCAAACGTCACGGATGCAATCGTACATCCGCCAACGTTATAATCTTCGAGCGTTTCAATGATTCTTGCCTTAATATCTTCCACTTCTGCGGCATCCGCATCGGGTACATTATCGCTGCAATTAAAGTAATGCAAAGGCACGCGAACGTACGGCTTATGACAACGGGGTTTCGGCGCAGGCTCTTCTTTCTTTTCTTCCGCTACGGGCTGCACAACCATACCCATACGAGCAGGCGCAATAGGCTGCGTAGTTGCAGGAATAGGATTAGGAGCCGGCGTAACGCGTTCTACTCTTGCGGAAATTTGCGGTTCATCACTCGTTTCCCCGCGAACTGGTACGCTTGGTGCAAAGCCTTTCACTTCGGGTTCTTCGTCAAAGGTAGATAAAACGTATGGATCGTCACGCTTTACAGGTTGCGCAGGCGTGGAAACGGGCGGTTCTTCGTCGAATAAAGACGACCGATCCGTCGGCGCGATTTCTTCCCGCGTATCCACTTCCCCACGGTTTCCCGTCGCCCCAAAAATACGGGGGTTATCCAACGAGAAAGTATCCATAAACTCGTGCCGTCTTTCTCTGCTTTCCGTTGTGGGTTCAGTCGGAGCCGCCGCTCTTGTAAACGGCGTTTCCGCTCTTTCAACAGGCGGTTCGATCGGCGTTGCCGCTCTACCAAAACCGCTATCCACACGCTCCGTCCCTATACTTTCCGAACTTGAAACGGGCTTTTCAGGCGTATTACGCGCAGGATAGCCTTCACTTTCAGGCAACCTTGTATCAAAACCGCTATCTCTACCAAAGGACCGTGCGCCGCGTTGGGGTTCAGAATCCGCCGTCGGAACGTCCAAGCCATAGGGATTCGACGAACTGCGGCCAAACAATTCCGTTTCGCCCGACGTCCTTATAGGACGAATCGGCGTTCCGTCTTGCACGGATTGTTGATATTGTTCCGAATACGTTGTCGGTCTCGCTGCTTGCGGAGCAGGTTGGCTCGGCATCGTAGGTTGCGCACTTGCGGGCATACTTGCAGGTTGTTCCCCACCCATACTCCGTCTATGCGCGTGCGAGTTTTGGTTAAAGAACAAATTGTCTTGGAAATTCTGTTTCGGCGTACTGCTATACAAAATTTGTCTGCTTTCTTCTTGGGTAAGTCCCCTTGCAGGCTGTTGCTTGGGGCTGGTTGCACCAAAAGGCGAATAACTTGCACCATCAACATAAGCAGGTTGCACAGGTTGATTAGGTTGCACGGGTTGCGCGGATTGTTGCGCCCCGCCGTTTACCGACGCCTGTTCGCTGCCACGAATGGTAAAACCAGGCGTTTGTCGAACCACGTAAGGCATCACAGGGGTTGCCCCGCTCATGCTTTGAGACTGCACCGCACCTTGCGAATATCCGTCCAAAGGAGCAACAGGGTCTTGAACTGGCTGCGGTACTGGTTGCACGGGTTGCGCGGGCTGCACGGGTTTCATCGTTTCTACAGGTTGCGCAGGCGCATAGGGCTGTGCGGGCGCATAGGGCTGCGGTTGCTGCACCGTTTCAGGCATAGGAGCATACGCATTTGCGTTCAGAGAAGGTGCGGATTCAGCCGTCTTCTCTTTTACAGTCGTTTTCTTCGTGCCGTCTGCAAGTACTTTAATCGTGATATACGCAAAAAGGACCGAGAGTGCAGACAAAATAACCAGCGCCCCAACATCCGTCGTGAGCGTCACAAGCAAGGAAACAGGCAATGCGCCAAACCAACCAGCAATGGTTGTTTTAGGGAACGTTTCCCCCGAATTAAAGCACGCCGCCAGGTAGCCTTCGCTTTCCCAACCCCACGAAAGGCAAGTTTGGATGGTATGCGCCAACAAACTCGCAAACACACAGGTAATCACGGCAAGCGTAAGTGCCTTGCGTTTCTTAAAGAGTCTCTTAGACAAAAAGCCCATCACGCAATTATTGGCCATCAGGAAAGCAAGCGGGTAAGCCATATACCCAAACGAGCCCGTCAATAAAGCGTGTATGTATGCACCAGGTTCACCCAACATCAAATCCTTTGTCAACAGAATCAAGATAGAAAAAATCGAAAACATTGCAAGGACCGCGCAAATGCTTTCCTTGGTCACGATCGAGTCGGCTTTCACCATCTTTTGCGGCTTTTGTCCTGCTTGTCCCCATTCCGCAGGCATATTGTTTCTCTCTCTTTCGTCCAAAATAAAATCCTCCGAACGTCTTTTTAATGAATTCTCATTAAGTATAGCATTTTTTTTCAAAATTATCAATAGTATTGCATAAAAAAAATGGCTGGAAAAGCCACTTTTTTACTTTTTTTTACCAAAACAATTTTGGAAATTAATTTTTTCCCGATTTTATTAAATGTTTCGCCAAATAATAAATATCACCAGCACCCAAAAACAAAAGCATATCCCCATCCGAAACAGTCGAATCTATCCACGCTCGAAGCGCAGTTGGACTATCCGCATACAGACAATTCCCGATGGCATCCGCCAAGCGTTTTCCATCCCCGTCTTTATCATAACGCTCCCTTGCAGGAAATGTCATATAGACGACAAGCCGTTCCACCCCGCTCAACGCATCGACAAATTCAAAAAAAAGATTTTTTGTACGGGAATACGTATGCGGTTGGAAAACGACAAACAGTTTCCCGCGCACCATTTGCCTTGCAGTTTGCACAACGGAAACAATCTCTTTTGGGTGATGCGCATAATCACAAACGACTTCCGCCCCACAATAAGCGCCCATCCATTCAAACCGCCGCTTTACACCAACAAAGTTTTCCAAGCCACATTTAATTTCTTCAACCGAAATACCAAACGTCCGCATTGCAGCAAAAGCCGCCAAAGCATTATGAACATTGTACCGCCCAACCGCCTTCAAATGAATGCGACAAACCTTTATGCCGTATTCCAACACCGTAAAGGAATACCGCTCGCGATCATTCCGCAAATAGATGGCGCGGTAATCGGCGTTCTTTTCATACAAGGAAAAAGTAACGGCATTAGGAGCAAGACAGGCAACAGGATCATCCATACAAACCACCGCAGTTTTCGCCTGCCCGCAGTAGGTTAGAAAGGCGTTTTGCAAATCTATTTCCCCGTCATAGCACTCCAAGTGATCGCGATCGACGTTCAATAGAATTGCCGTATCCGCACGGATTTTTAATAAATTTTTCTTATACTCACACGCTTCGGTGACAAAAAAATCCTTGCCTGAATTGTAAAAGGAATCCAACCCAAGGTCCACACCGCCTATATGGCTACAAAAAGGCGCTTTTGCGGCATACAAAATATGCGCACACATAGCCGTACAAGTCGTCTTTCCGTGGCTGCCCGCAACCGCAACCACCCGTCCAAAGTCTTCACAAATTTCCGCCAGCAAATCCGCACGGGACAGCACAATTTTCCCATAGCCATAAGCAACGCAAATCTCTTTATTTGTAAAGGGAATAGCATCCGTATAAACAACGACGTCCGCCGCCTTTACACGTGATATATCCAAGATCTCACCAATTGCAATATCCACACCAAGCCGCTGCAATTTTTCCACCTGCTCGCCATCCTTTATATCGCTACCGGAAACCTTATATCCGCAGCGCAAGAGATATTGCGCCAGCCCCGACATCGAAATACCGCCTATCCCCAAAAAATAGAATTTACAACCTTTTTTAAACCGATTTAGCCCCATAAGATATGTATATGATCTATAAGCGGATATTATAACAAAAAAAAGACCGCCAGGATTCGGCGGTCTTTTATGTATAGATACATCAATCTTCTTTCTTCGTTTGCTTTACAAACAAATCAAAGAACTTGCGGGGGCGTTTCGCCTTTTCTTTTTCGGGCGTTTCATCCTTCGTCGGAATGGGATCGCCAGGCTCAAAAGCCGCAGGTTCTTCTATGGGAGCAGGATCTTCCGCTTGCGCAACGGGAGCCGCAGGT
>JAZOLF010000019.1:0-1635 GCA_045652785.1 Candidatus Scatosoma sp.
CTGGTCGCGCGGTAAAGCAACTGATGTCGAAATACAAAATTGCCCCTGAAAACCTGTTGGTTATCTACGACGATTATGATTTGCCAAAAGGTAAAGTGCGTATTCGTGCGCAGGGTAGCGCAGGCACGCACAATGGGATGCGCAGTATCATCGGCGAAACGGGGGTGAAGGACTTCGCGCGTATCCGCGTTGGAATTCGCGACGAAGAACTGAATATTCCTATCATTGATTACGTGTTGTCCGAAGTGCGCAGAGATGATTATGAATTGTTTGCAACCGCTTGCCACAAAGCAGGGGAAGCAGCGGCAGATTTTGCGCGCGGTATGCGTATTGATTTGGTGATGGGGAAATATAACGCCAACTAATCCACCGCAAATTGCGGCAATTTGGGGAAGAAAATGTCAAAGAACTTTTTTTCGTTTGAACAAATGAATGGGGATTACCCCGAACTTTGCGAAAATATCCGCTGCGGAATGCCGACAGCGGTTTTTGGCATTTCTCAGGCTCATAAATATTTGATTGCATCGATGATTGATGTGCCCATTGTCTATATCACGGCGGATGCGGTTGCGTCGAGAAAAGCGGCGGAAAATATCGCAACCCTTTCGGGCAAACGGGTGGAACTGTTGTCAGCAAAAGACGAAGTTTTGTTGTACCGAAAAGCACTCTCAAAAGACGCTTATTTTCGTCGTTTGAACGGCATTCATGCGTTGCAAACGGGTGCGCCTGTTGTGGTTGCGGAAATTGATGCGTTGTTGCAACTATTCCCTAAAAAACTGCCTGTTATAGAGTTTGTCGAAGGGGATGAGATGGACTTTTTATCCCTACCCGAACGCTTGGTGCAAATGGGCTACGCAAGGGTTTCCGAAGTGGAAACCAAAGGTTCGTTTGCGCTGCGCGGAGATATTTTGGACATCTATCCTATTAATAGCGAAAACCCCGCTCGTATTGACTTTTTCGGTGATACAGTCGAACATATCAAGCCGTATGATATTGTCACGGGAAATCGCTTGCGGCTTGTAAAATCGCTTACAATTTTGTCGGCGACGGACGTGGTGCTCGAAAGGGGGGAAGAATCCCGTTTAAAGACGGCGCTCACAAGCGGATTGAAAGGCTTTACCGATGTAGCGGCGTACGACAGAGCGACTGTGATCGCGGATGAGTTAGCGTCGGCTCTGGAAACAGGTATGGCAGATGGATATTTGTTGCCGCTGATGGAAAACACAACGGACGTTTTTGGCGTACTGCCCGACGGTTGTGTCTTCGTATTTGACGAAGGGAAACCATTGTTTGATAAGATGCACGCTATCTACAAAGAGCATGAAGAACGGTATAGCCGACTTGCAGAAGGCGGCGAAGCCTTTCCCTTTGCGAAAGCACAACTGATCGGCAAAGACTATTTTATGCACGGCTTGGATAAGGTGGGCAAAGTTGCCTTGCAAACCTTTGCAGGAAACCCGCTTTTCTTCCAACCGTTTGCGGTATATAATCTTACGGCTACCCCTGTAACAAGGTACTTGAACTCGACAGTGGGGCTCTTTGAAGACGTTGCCAACTGGTTGCGTGGCGGTTATCGAATTTTGCTCTATTGCGGGGATGCAAACCGCGCGGCGAAGATGCAGGAACTTTTGTTCG
>JAZOLF010000020.1:0-3678 GCA_045652785.1 Candidatus Scatosoma sp.
CCGTTTCGATGAGCGACCGAACGTCGTCCGTCGTTGCTCCGCCGTCGTTGATGATAAAGTTTGCGTGTTCTTCCGAAACCACCGCGCCGCCTTTGGGCAAGCCCTTTAAACCCGCTTTTTCAATGAGTCGCCCAGCATATTCGCCCGTCGGGTTTTTGAATACGCAACCCATACTCCTGCCCTTTGGCAAGCGTTTTCGGGTATGCAAGTACGCCGAAACGATTTCTTCCACTTCTTGGGGTGACGTATCGCGCAGGTTCAAGATGACCGCAAAAATTACGCCGCCGTTCATAAATCGGCTACGCTTATATGAATAGCCGCATTCCGCCTGCGAATAAGTACGGATACCCCCGTCTTCATAGACAACCACCGATCGGACAATTTCGGAAAGATACCGACCGTTGACACCCGCGTTCATAAATGCCGCGCCGCCGATCGTACAGGGAATCCCTGCCAAAAACTCTGCACCGCTTTTCCCGTGCGCCTTGCAAGCGGTAAGCAATTCCTGCGCGGTCGCCCCCGCGTGTACCAGCGGAGCGTCCCCAAGCGTAATGGAATTGAGTTTCCGCATGACGATATAGAGCGTGTCTTCATCGTGCATCGGCGGTAAAACGTTGCTCAAACAGCCAAGCACCACATATCGAACACCAAAGGTGTTGCATCCGTCTATCACCGTGATGAGTTCGGTGAAACTTCTTGGATAGACCGCCGTCGCGCATCCACCAACGCCGATAGTACTCAACCTGCAAAAATCAATCTTCGTCAGTAAAATCCCTTTCTCTTTTAAAAAAAGCGCATACGATTCCAATTTACTTTTTCTCATTATAACACATTTTTCGTCCCATTAAAAGTATTTCAAGCCCCTTTCGCAATTTTTTTATAAAAAAATCGAAATAAATCTTCTATCTTAATGTACGCTTTAAGGGTGTAGAGTATTCTTTTAGATCAAAAAAGCGTGTCAGCAAAAGCCGACACGCTATTCATTCTGTATTGATTTTTAGGCTTTATAGATTACTTTACCGCCAGAAATGGTATAAAGAACGTCGTAGTTTTCATTGAGCACCGTAAAGTCCGCACGCTTGCCTACGGCAATCGAACCCGCTTCGCCGTCAATACCCAACATTCTTGCAGGGTTGATGGTCGCATAGTCCACCGCTTGCGTGAACGGTACGCCCACCTTTGTCACAACGTTTTGTACCGCACGGTTCATGCGCAAAACGCTACCTGCCAAAGTGCCGTCCGCCAAACGGGCTTCGCCGTTTTTCACGTACACAACTTGACCGCCGAGTTCGGAAACCCCGTCGGGAATCCCCTTTGCACGCATCGCATCGGTAATCAGCGACAACTTGTCCGCAGGCTTATTTTTAATAAGCAACTTCATCGCAGGAACCGAAACGTGAATGGTATCCGCAATCAATTCACAGTTAAGTTCATCAAAGAGCATCGCGCTGCCTACCGTACCGATTTCACGGTGATGCAAAGCCGTTTGCGCGTTATAGGTATGCGTGACGTTCGATGCGCCGTTCGCAATCGCCTTTTCAATGTCCGCGCACTTTGCGCCCGTATGCCCGATGGAAGACACGATACCGTTTTCCGTCAAGTAGGTAATGAGTTCGGATGCACCGTCGATTTCTGGAGCAAGCGTGACAATTTTAATCGCATTCCCGCTTGCCGCATTGTACGCTTTAAAGGTTTCAACGTCAGGAGCGGCAACGTATTCCAAAGGTTGCGCGCCTTTGTGCGCAGGGGCGATAAACGGGCCTTCCAAGTGGATACCCACTACTCTTGCACCGTCGTGCTCGCCTTCGCGATATTCCTTGACCGCCTGCATCGCTTTGGTGATATTTTCCACACTTTGCGTCATTGTGGTAATCAAGAAAGACGCCGTACCTTCCGCGGCTACCGTTTTTGCGATGATTTCATAGTCCGCAACCGTAGCGTCCATCCCGTCGCTACCACCCGCTCCGTGAATGTGTTGGTCTATAAACGCAGGGAGAACGATTGCGCCTTCTGGCAATACGATTTCTTCTGCATCGGAACCATCCCCGATCGAACGGATCGTTTCGTCAAATTCAACCGTACATTTTTTGACGCCTTCGCCTGCCACATAAATCAAGGCATTTTTAAAGCATTTCATTTGTAAATCCCCCTATTATTTGTTGGATGCAGGCAGGGATGCCGCAGCGATACTTTGACCTACGCGGCGGTTGTTTTCGTCGGGCAAACCGATGTCAACGGTTGCAAATTCGGGATATTCTTCCGCGATTACCTGCTTACAGGTTGCCAAGATAATATCGCCGCCTTTACCGCCCATTACACGGCCAAGCAACAACATATGCTTGATATCATAAAACTTCGCATAGAAAGGAATGGTATGTGCAAGATACACACCGATGTCTTCATAGATTTGCGCAGCCAAAGGAGCGCCTTCATCCATCATCTTTTGAACAACTTTCAATTTTTGTGCAGGGGTAAGGCCGTCTTCGAACTTATAACCGCCCGCTTCCGCAAGTTTAATAACCGCATCTTGCGAGAAATATTTACAACCTACGCCAAAGTCGCCCGACCATTCGTCCTGCATAGCGCCTTCATTGAAGTCAACGGGCGCAAATGCAAGTTCGGACAACCAGCCGTTGATACCGCCTTGCGCGTTGATGTAGCCAACCGCTTCGCTCGTACCCATAGCGATACCCAAAACGCAGTTATCATCCAAATCAATCGCACCTGCAAGCGCCGTCACGTCGCCGTCGTTGGCTACTTCTAAGGGGATTTCCTTACCGTATTCTTCGCTCATTTGCTTAGCAATGTTGATATACATATTCTTCACGTAGTCGCCGTGGATAGACTTATCAACCTTAATAAACAAGGATGCAACCATGATTTTGTTGTCGATGTAAACACCCGCGGAAGATACGCCGATGGTATCTACGGTAGGCATCTTAGATGCAGCCGTCTTCATCGCCGTCAAAATTTCTTCATAGTGATAGGTAGGATCTGCCGTCACTTTCGGGTTCCAAACCACTTCTTCGCTATATACAACTTCGCCGTTGATAACCGCACTCACCTTTCTATCCGAACCACCTGCGTCGAAACCGATACGGCAACCGTCAAGGTTCCCGCCAACTTTCATCGAGCAATTCTTTTGTTCAGGGATCTCATCATTGTTGAGCCACAATACTTCAAAAGGCTTTTCGTAAACACCGCTCATAAAGTCAACGTCGAATGCACGGATACCTTCCATAGTATACGCCTGCTTTAAGTATTCGTAGATGGATTTGCTGCCAGCAACGTAAATTTTATAGCCGCCAACAACCCACAAAATTGTCTTTGCCATACGTTCTGCAATACGGAAGTTGAACGCATCGTTCACACCATCCGCAAACGCATTGTATTGATAAACATAGTTATAACCGCCGCTACGTTCTGCCACCAAAGTAACCTTCACAGATTTACCGCTTGCTTTCACCGCCGCGTCAAAATCATTCAGGGCTTTAATCATAGGATAAAAGTTCTTGTCCAAAACAGGCATTTTCATAAAAATATCTCCTTCATGCTTTGTTGTCTTTAATTATAGAACTTTTTGTGAAAAAATGCAATATAAATTATTCCACTTTTTTTACAAAATATTTCGCAAAAATATAGATGAAAGATTTTACAAATGTGAAAATAATTGATATA
>JAZOLF010000021.1:0-3494 GCA_045652785.1 Candidatus Scatosoma sp.
CTTAACTTTGGCGGGGGGCGGTAGCGGCGCAATACGGCGTCGAACCTGCGCGCCTTTCGGTCACGTACAAAAGGTACGCTCCCGTCAAGGTGCTCGGTTCTCCTTTTCTTGCTTGCATCTTGCTTAACTTTGGCGGGGGGCGGTAGCGGCGCAATACGGCGCGGGCTACAATTATACGTGCGGCGGAGACACGGCAATCTTTTGTATTCTTCCGCACTTCTTTACTCTTCACTTTTACTTTTTACTTCTACTTCACTCAACGGAGAAAAACCATGAAAGGAATTTATATCCACGTGCCTTTTTGTCGGCATAAATGTACCTATTGCGATTTTGTATCCTTCCCCGATCGAATCAACTATGCGGAAGCATATATGGCTTGTTTGTATAAGGAACTCAAAATGCGCGGGGAAGAACTCAAAGACTACGTTTTCGACACCGTCTATTTTGGCGGTGGTACGCCTTCGTACATTCCCCCGAAACTTATTGCAGGGGCGATGAAACAGATCCGCGCTTGTTTTCGTTTGGCGGAAAATGCGGAAATCACCTTGGAACTCAACCCTGGTACCATCAGCGAAGGGAAGATTAAGACGTATAAGGAAGCGGGCATCAACCGTTTTTCTATCGGCTTACAAACGGCAATCGACGAACAACTTGAAGATCTTGGGCGCATCCATAACGTTCGTGATTACGTCTATGCAACCAAACTTCTGGAAGGGGAAAATTTCAGCACCGACGTTATGTTGGGTTTGAAGAACCAAACCAAAGAAGACGTCCGCAAAACCATCGAACTTGCGCACGCTTGCGGCTCAAAACACATATCCATGTACGCGTTGACGGTGGAAGACGGCACTCCCATCTACACCGATTATTTGAATGGGGAACTCCCTGACAGCGACGAAGTGGCAGACTTGTACGCCTATGGCTACTCGCTCTTAAAAGAAAAGGGATATACCCGCTACGAAGTATCCAACTTTGCGATGGAAGGCTATGAAAGCCGTCACAATTTGATCTACTGGCAGCGTGGCGAATACATCGGTTTTGGCGTATCGGCAAGTTCGTTTATGCTTGGTCAGCGATTCACAAACACCTTTGATTTGGACGAATATATGAAGTGTATCATTTCGGGGTTCTATCCTGCGGTCACCTGCGAAAAAGTGACGGAAGACGAAGCGAAATTCGAATACATTATGTTGGGCTTGCGTACCAAGTACGGGATCTCGCTCAAAGACTATAAAAAGCAATTCGGCACGAACGTGGGGGATGATTTCCCGACGGCGTTCCAAAAGAGTTTGCAGTATTTAGAACTCGACGGCGACAACCTACGCATCAAGGATGAATACCTGTATGTGCAAAATTCAATTTTAATGCCATTTTTGGAAGAGAGAGATGTATGAGAATTTTAATCATTCGACACGGTGATCCCGATTATGCAAACGATACTTTGACCGAAAAAGGACACCGCGAAGCGGCATTGCTTGCGGCGAAACTTGGGAAAGAGAAAATTGATTATTTCTATTCTTCTCCGCTTGGACGGGCAAGATGTACCTGCGATTACGTGGCGAAAGCGCACGGAAAGCAGTCGTCGGTGGTGGAAAAGAACTGGCTCAAAGAGTTCGGCTGCCCGATGTATTTTCCTTCGGGGGAACTTCGCCATATCCCCTGGGATATGTTGCCTAAGGACTGGGTGGATAAGCCTGCAATGTACGACAAAGACGAGTGGTACAAGCAGGACGTTTATGCGGCGGCAAACATGGAAAAGTTTTTGCGCGCGGTGACGGACGGTCTGGATGAACTGTTGGCGTCGCATGGCTATCGTCGTGATGGCAATATTTACCGCACCGAAAAGGGGCATACGGATACGATTGCGCTCTTCTGCCACTTCGGGCTGGAAATGGTGTTGCTTTCTCATTTGTGCGGGATTTCTCCCATTCCCCTTTGGCATCACTTTGTTGCGTTGCCTACGTCGGTGACTACCTTATACACCGAAGAAAGAAGGGAAGGGGAAGCGGTCTTCCGCTGCTGCGGTATGGGGGACGTCAGTCACTTGTACGCGGGCGGTGAAGAACCGTCATTCTCGGCGCGCTTTTGCGAAACATTCCATTCGGATTCGCGGCACGATTAAAGAAAAAGAGATAGGCAGGTATGCGTTGAATGAAAAAGCACATCCAAGTAGCGGCGGCTTTGATTTTCGAAAACGGGAAACTTTTGGCGACGAAACGGGGGGATAGTCCATATCCCTATGTGGCGCATAAATATGAGTTTGCAGGCGGCAAAATCGAACCGAACGAACGGGGCGAAGACGCCGTACAGCGGGAGTTAAAAGAAGAGTTGGATATGGACGTCCGCGTGGGCGCTCTGTATGCCAGCGACACCTTTGAATACCCGGATTTTATCATTACGCTTTGGCTGTATGAGTGCGATATGCTCTCGTCCTTTTGCTTAAAGGAGCACGAAAGTTATCGTTGGTTTGCGCCGTCCGAACTTGACGCGGACGAATGGGCGCCTGCGGATGCGGAAATCGTCAACGCAATTAAGCGTGTGTTTGGAGAATAAAACTATGCAAAACGTAATTTTAATCGGTATGCCGGGTAGCGGTAAAACGACGGTGGGTACATATCTTTCCGAACTCATCGGCTACGGCTACATTGACAGCGACAGCGTAATCGTTGCCCGCGAGGGGATGCGCTTGCCGGAAATTATCGAAAAGAAAGGTACGGAAGCCTTTTTGGACATTGAAGCAAAGGTCAATTCGGAAATTTGCGCGTCCCGCTGTGTAATCGCTACGGGGGGCAGCGTTATCTATCGCGAAAATGCGTTGATAGCGCTCAAAAAAATCGGCACGGTGGTCTATTTAAAATTGTCCTATGAAGAAATTGACCGTCGCTTGGGCGACTTAAAAGCACGCGGCGTGGCGCTCAAAGATGGGTTTACTTTGAAAGATTTGTACGATGAACGCGTACCCCTGTATGAAAAATATGCGGACGTGACCGTGTGTTTGGACGGGCTCACCGTAGAACAGTCCGCGCAGGCGGTCAAGGAGAAAATCTTGTGAGAGTAGCAATTTTTGGTGCAGGTGCGATGGGTACGGTGCTGGGCGCATTCTTGACCGAAGGGGGCGTGGCGGTGGACTTGATTAGCCGCAACCGCGCGCACGTTGACGGAATGAAAAAGCACGGCGCAACGGTAAAATGCGTTGCGGACGGTATTGAAAAGAATATCCCTGTATCCGCGTTGTACCCTGACGAAATGTCGGGAGAATACGACGTAATTTTCCTGATGACCAAGCAAAGCAAAAACCCTGAAACGGCGGCGTTTTTACGTCCGTTTTTGGCGGAAGACGGCATTGTTTGCACCACGCAGAACGGCTTGCCTGAGCCGTCTATCGCGCAGGTTTTAAGCGCGGAATGCACTTA
The DNA here is from genome assembly GCA_045652785.1 of Candidatus Scatosoma sp. Lineage (GTDB taxonomy): Bacteria > Bacillota > Clostridia > Christensenellales > Borkfalkiaceae > Scatosoma. The sequence goes on from JAZOLF010000021.1 coordinate 3,414, forward strand.
TGGTGCGGCGGTTTCGTTCGGGGCGAATTTTCTTGGTGATGGGGTCGTGGGACGCTCTCATCCCCTTCGCCCTTTATCCCG
>JAZOLF010000022.1:0-12735 GCA_045652785.1 Candidatus Scatosoma sp.
ACTTGATCTTCGAAACCAGGGATGAATGCACCGCTGCCGAGCGTAAGGTCATAGCCTTCTGCTTCGCCGCCGTCGAACTTCACGCCGTCAACCGTACCAACAAAGTCGATGGTAACGATGTCGCCGTTTGCCGCCGCGCGGGCGGTGATTTCTTCACGGGTAGCCTTCTTGTCAAGCAATCTGTCGATTTCTGCTTGAACGTCAGCATCGCTTACAGTATATGCAAATTTTTCAATCTTCATACCGGTATAAGCGGAAATTTTCACTTCGGGCTTAACGGGAACAATTGCAACGATCACAACTTGTTCGTCTTTCAAATCTTCAAGTTGGAATTGAGGTTCGCCAACGAATACGTGCTTCTTGCTTTCCTTTTCCAAGATTTTATCATAGTTTTCGTTGATCAAAAGGTTGAGCGCTTCGTCCCAGAAAATCGACTTGCCGTATGCGCTTTCGATTACGTTCTTGGGTGCTTTACCCTTACGGAAACCGTTTACCGCGTACTTATGACGGGTCTTCAAGTAAGCGTCGCTTTGCGCTTTCTTCCATTCTTCGCCATCAAACTTGATGGTGATTTTCAACGTGCTTTTTTCAGCAGCTTTGGTAGTGTACTTCATAGTGTTCTCCTAAAAATCTTTGATTTTTTATTTTTATTTTCGTTTTGGTTGTGTCCGTTTGGGCTCAACAGACTATATTTTAGCATATTTCTTTGTAAAAAGAAAGCGTTTTTATTTACAATTTTCAATTTTTGCGGTATAATTTAAGGGAAACGTGCGAAAATTACAAAGAAAATTGTAAAAAGGATTGCTTATGCCACAGGATGCTTTTCACTTAAAACGGCTCGCCGAAGAATTAGACGGCTTGCTTGTCCACGGAAAAATCAATAAAATCACACAATCGTCCAAAGACGAGTTGACTTTATTTATATACACAAAAGGAAAGGTCGTTAAACTCTTTTTTTCAACAAATGCGACGTTTGCGCGCGTTTGTGTGACCGAAACGGAAAAAGAGCCTTTGCCCGTCGCGCCAAACTTCTGTATGCTCCTGCGTAAACACCTGCTCGGCGCCGAGATTTTGTCCGTCAAACAGCACGGTTTTGAACGGATTTTAGAGTTGACTTTGCATTGTACGGGAGATTTTTCGTCCTGTGATCGCGTGCTACACGCAGAAATTATGGGCAAGTATTCCAACTTAACGTTGACCGAAAACGGGGTGATTTTAGGTGCGCTCAAACCGTCGAGTTTAGACACTTTGAACGGACGTCCGCTCTTCCCTGGCGCAAAGTTCGTCTATCCCCATCCGCAGGACAAAGCATCCCCTTACGACAGGGCGGCGGTTCACGAACGCTACAAGGCGTTTTGCACCAACCGCGAAAGCGTTTCGCAGGAAGATTTGGCGGGGTTTATCTTTGATAACGTTTCGGGTTTTGCGCTGTCAACGGCAAGGGAATTGCTCCTTCGTCCGATGCCCCGATTGATGCTCCCCGACCTGCTTGCTTGGGCTTGCGACAACCTTCCTGTTGAACCTTGCATCGCGCAAAAAAACGGGGAAAACGTGGACTTTTTTGCCTTTCCCGTAGAAGGCGGTATCCCTTATCCAAACCTTGTTTCCGCGATGGACGGGTACTATACCCAAAAGGAAGGAAAGCGCTCTTTCGCCGATAAAAAACGGAAGTTAGAAGGGGCGATCCGCGCGCTTTTGAAGAAGATTGCAAAGAAAAAACAGGATACCTTAGAACGGCTTGCCGAAAGTGAAAAAGCGGAAAACCACCGTATCAAAGGGGAACTCATTACAGCCAACCTTTACCGCATCGAAAAAGGTATGAAAGAAGTGACGCTGGAAAACTGGTACGAAGAAGGGTGTCCGACGGTAAAAATCGTGTTAGATCCAACCCTGCCCCCCACAAAAAACGCACAAAAGTACTTTAAGACGTACAATAAACTCAAAAGAGCGAAGGAAATTCTCACCCCGATTTTGGCGCAGGAAATCGCCGAAGAGCAGTACGCGGAGAGCGTTCTTTCGTCCGTTTTGCTTGCCGAAAACCCCGTCGATTTACGGGAAATTGAAGCCGAACTTATCACGCTTGGGCTGCTTAAAGCCCCCAAGGAAAAGGTGGGTGCGAAGAAGAAAGAACTCATCACCCCCTATCGCGAGTTCTTCTACGAAGGGTTTACGATTTTGTCTGGCAGAAACAACCTGCAAAACGACCGCTTGGTGAAGAACGCCGACGGCAAGGATGTTTGGTTGCATACACAAAAATATCACTCTTCCCACGTCTTGATTTTGGCGGGCGGGAAGAAAGTACCCGACGGCGTGATTAAGTTTGCAGCCGAAGTGTGCGCGTACTATTCGGACGGGCGAGCGGGGGATAAAATCCCCGTTGACTACTGCGAAAAGCGGTTCGTCAAAAAGCCGTCCAAAGCAAAGGCGGGGTTTGTTGTATATACCGATTATAAAACCGCGCTTGCAACCCCTTGCGCGCACGCGGAATATTTAAGGTAAAACAAAACAAAAAAACCGACGAGTGTTCGTCGGTTTTTGTTTTTTACTTAGCGCTTAGTTTGCTGCTACTTCTTCGGCTACGGGATAAACGCAAGCCTGTTTCTTATCTTTGCCCAATCTTTCGTATCTAACGGTGCCGTCCACCAAAGCGAACAACGTGTCGTCTTTACCGATACCTACGCCCGTGCCGGGATGAATTTTCGTACCGCGTTGGCGAACGAGAATGTTACCAGCAAGAACAAATTGACCGTCAGCACGCTTAACGCCAAGACGTTTTGCTTCGCTGTCGCGTCCGTTGTGGGACGAACCGGTACCTTTTTTATGAGCGAATAAACGGATAAAAATCATTTTACTTACTCCTTTTCATTCTTAATTTCTTGTCTTTGCTTTTGCAAAGGGTGTGCAGTTTACTCTTACAAATTAGAGTTCGATCTTTTCAATCTTAACTGCGGTGAAGGGCTGTCTGTGGCCTTGCTTTTTACGTTCGTTCTTCTTTGCTTTGTACTTGAAGACGATGATCTTCTTTGCCTTAGCGTGTTCAACAACCGTAGCGGTCACTTTCGCGGATCCAACTTCCGCGCCCGTTTTGATACCGGACTCATCTGCAACCATGAGTACTTTGAAAGAACCCGTTTCGCCTTCCGCTGCGGAAAGTTTTTCCAAACGGATTACGTCGCCTTCTGCTACTTTGTACTGCTTGTTGCCGTTAACGATGATAGCGTACATTCTGATTTTACCTCCTCTTTCCACTCTCGAAGTCTCCCCGAGGCGTATGCAAAATTGCATCACTTAAAAAGCCCGTGTCTATCGGCTCGACTAATAATATACCACATTCCCGTTTTTTTCGTCAAGCATTTTTCTTCTCTTTTTATAAAAAAGTTGGTATATTTTTGTCGATTTTTACCCACGCTACTAAAAACCGAAAAGGAGCGTAAATAATGGAAAACGAATGTAAACGCAAAAAATGCGAAGAAGCGCTTGCTGAAATCTACCGTAATGCCGATTTGGCGATGCAATCCATCGTGGATATTTTGCCCCAAGTAGAACACGACGGCATGAAAGCGGAACTCCGCGCCCAGCACGACGGATATGAACAAATCATTGCCAAGGCGGCAAAGATTGCCAAGGACAAGGGGATTGAACTCAAAAAGCCGGGGGTGTTCAAAAAGGCGATGATGTGGGGTGCGATTAAAATGAACTCCATGATAGACGGCAGCCGAAACCACATCGCGGAAATGATGGTTCGCGGAACGGTGATGGGTATTACCGCCCTTCGAACCACGCAAACAGACTTGCCTATTGAACCCGACAAGGAAATTGAAAGTTTGCTTGCGGAAATCATCGCTTTGGAAGAAGACTATGAAAAGCGCTTAAAAGAGTATTTATAAGCAACGCTTATAAAACCAACTCTTAAAGACATAAGCATAAATTATAACAAAAAGCAGGGACAATCGCCCTGCTTTTTTGCGTTCAATCCATACATGGTAGGGTCATTCTACCAAAATTGCGTTTTCGGGAACGGTAGGGAAACGGTTGTTTTCGCCCCGCACGTGGAAGGTATGTTCCTTGTAAGTTTTGTGAGGAACAAGATAAATCCGTTTATTTTTCCAACGCCCCTGCATTTCCTTAGAGAAGATGCCTTCTTGGATAATTTTTCGCGCCATCCCTTCGTTTAAGTCAACGATTGCGGAAACGTACCCTTCGACGAAACAATCGAGCAAGTCTTCGCGTACCCAAGTCATCATGAATAGGTCGTTATGCACCGCGCCGTTGCCGTGACAATGGGGGCAGGGTTTGATAAGCGACGTTGCAAGGTCTTTCCCCACACGTTTACGGGTGAATTGCGTGATGCAAAGTTCACTCATCGGCAAAACGTTGCATTTTGCTTTGTCCGCCGCGAGATATTCCCGCAGGGTTTGGGTGACTTTTTCGCGATGATCTTCGTTGAACATATCAATAAAGTCCACCACGACAATCCCGCCGATGTTTCTCAGCCGCACCTGACGGGCGATTTCTTTCGCTGCGCGCAGGTTGACGTTGAACACCGTTTCTTCTAAGTTGTTTTCCCCGATAAAACTGCCTGAATTAACGTCCACGACGGTCATCGCTTCGGTGTGGTCAATGATAATCGAGCCGCCCCCTTCTAAGGGCACACGCGGTTTTGTTGCGTCGTAAACAAGTTGTGAGATGCCGTACTCACGGAACATGGAACGCTCCCCTTCGTACATACGAAGTAGGCTCTTATCGGCGGGTTCAAACTCACCCACCGTTTCCATAAAGGTGAGCAGCCGATCGTACAATTCCTTGTCGCCGACGTGCATGGCGGTGATTTCATCACCGAAACTGTCGCGGGCAACCCGAACAGGTAAATCTTCGTCTTGATAAAGGAGCGCGCCAACAGGCGCATCCTTGGCTTTTTCGTAGGTAATCGCCGCTAATTTCCGCAGGTAGTTTGCTTCACGTTCCAACTCTTCGGCGGTGGCTTGCGGTGCTTTTGTGCGCAGGATAAAGCCTGCGTTTTCCCCGTCTTTGCGCAGGGATTTTGCCGCGTCCATTAACCGTTCGCGCTCCGTTTCGTCGGTGATTTTTCTGGAAACCCCGAAGAACAGCGTACCAGGAAGATAGATGATGCGTTTACCTACAAAAGACAGGGTTGCCGATACTTTTGCGCCCTTGCTGCCGCGTGCCGACTTTGTCACTTGGACGATCACTTCATCCCCGACTTTGAGTTCGGACAAAGGAGTGGGAGATGTGGAAAGCAACCCATCGTATTTGGCGCAATCGGTGTAGGTTTCGTCGGTGGAAAGGTAGCAATTCCGTTCCAACCCGCAATCCACGAACGCGGCGTTCATGCCCGAAAGCACGTTCATCACCACGCCTTTGTACACGTTGCCGACGATGTTGCCGCTCTCTTCGTTTTCGCATTCAAATTCGACCACTTTTCCGTCTTCCAACAGGGCAACGAATTGTTGGCCGCAATATCGATCAAAAAACCATTCTTTCTTCATAAAACTCCGTCCATTCACGCCGATTTTATGCAGGGGCGTAAACGGGCTGCGTCCAAGCATTCAAACATTCTCAAGCATTATAGCACAGTTTTTTTGCCTTTTCAAGTGGGTTTGAAAAAGAAATACAAGTTTTTTAGGAAAAATCGAGAAAAAAATCAGAAAAAGTGGCGTAAAGGTTGCGCTTTTGAAAGAAATCAGAGAGTTGGCTTTGGCTAATAGAACCTAAAAACCGCTCGTCTTTGGTGTAAACGTCAAAGGAAAGGTACTGCCCTGATGACAAAAAAGCGAGTGCTTTTTTTACCGTACACGTTTCTAAAACCCCGACGTGCTTGATGGGGATACCCCTTTCAAAGGCTTTGCGGTTGGAAAAATCCAACTTCACGTAGCCGTCTTTTTTTGCGCATAGCCCTGCAAATAAAAACACGGTAAACGCCCCCAAAGAGAAGTTGGGGCTGCCCTGAAACCAAGTAGCAACAAACAGCGCCCCGCCCGCCAAACAAAACGCCCCGCTAACCATTCGGCAAACAAAAAGTGCGCGCTTTTTTGATTTTGTGGGGGGCAGGTATGCGTTGAATAATAAAACGAGCGCACAATACAGCGTTCTTCCACCATCCAAAGGCAGGGCAGGCAACAGGTTGCAAGCGGCGAGAGATATGGTAGAAACAAAGGCTGTTTCGGTGTACGGATAGAGCGACGGATAGCACCACCAAAGCGCCAAGAACCCCGCCGCTAACATGAGATTAAATAGCGGGCCAGCAATCGCAATTTTTATTTCGTCTTTCGGGGAAACGCCGTCTAAATCTACCGTCACCGTTGCGCCGTAGGGCATCAGGCAAACGGATTTCATTGCGTACCCGATTTTTGCGGCAGCGATGGCGTGTGCCGACTCATGTAAAATAGCACAAAGAGCAACGGAAACAAAGGACAGGAACTCACCTGTGAACGAATACCATACGCCCGCAAAAAAGAAGAGAGGGTGAACGCGCAATTTTCCGCAAAACAAAGAAAAGCGGCGCTTGCCGCTTTTCGTCTTATTCTTCCGTCCAGGCAAGGCTACCGTTCTCCGTCACGTAAAAACAGTTGAGCAACGCACCTTCGTCGTACATGGAAACCTGCACCAGCGCGTTTCCGTCGCTGTATCCAACAGGGACGTTGCTTTTTACTTCACAGCCCACCGAACAGGACGCGTAGGACAAACCGCTGATGATTTCCGAGAAGGTGGGCGAGTGCTCAATCTTCACAAGCCAAGTACCGTCCGCCGACTGCGAAACGTCGGCAACCACGCCGTCCACCGCGGGATACACACAGCCTTCCTGTTGGAAAGACAAAATCCCCGTTTCGGACAAAGTGAGTGCAGCATCTTCTTCCATAAAAACCGAAGAGAGAGTAAAATCGATATAGGTGCGCGCGTCTGCTTGTTGTTGATTGTTGATATTGCGGAAAAAAGTATTGATAGCGCTGTTTGGCATAAATACGTTGGTTAAAAAAATCCCAAGACAAAGCGCAAAACAAGCGGCGAACTCTAAACCGACGATCAGAGAATAGGTTTTTTCTTTGCGTATAGCCTTAGATTCCTGCTCTTCGTTCCATAAGCCATAATTATAGATAGGAAGTTGCCCGTCGGCGTTTTGCTCTTCTATGGAAACTGTGGTAGGTGATTGTTCGTCGCCGTATTCCCATTCGTTTTCCTTACCGCCAAACAAACGCGCAAAGAACGGGCGTTTTCTTCGACGGGGAATAGCGATTGGTATGCTCTCCGAAACGACAGCGTTTTCGTTTTGCGCGGAATTGCTTATAGGATCGGCGTTGGGTGTGGGAACGGGCGTTTCCGCAAAGGATTGCTCTTGCCCTGCAATTTCCGTTTGTGCGGGCGCATCTTGCGTGTTACATTCTTGCATGGCGGGTGCGCTATCCGCATTATCATTCACTTTCGTGATAACCTTTTCTTTTAAGTCTTGCGTTTTCTTGGGTTTTCTGCCCCGCTTTTTCGTCACGTTGACCGTCGATACAGGGATCTCTAACATTTCGGCGTATTCCATTTCTTCGTCCATTTTTCTTTGCTCCTTACAATGTTGTATTCTAATATATGCGGCTTGTCTTAAAATAAGAACGCAAAAAAGAAAACCCCAGCCTTCTATTTTTGTCGAAGGTGGAGTTTTTTTGCCAAAAGAGCGGATTTTGCTAAAATATATCTGCGCAACATACGCGCGAAAACGAATAATATTATATAAGCATAGTTCATATATAAGAAGTATAAAAAATATTCAATTCATACCTGTATAGGTCATTTACATTTTATATATAATGGTGGGTTATATTTTAGGGAGAGAGGTAAAGTGCAATACTTCCACTTCGTAAGCGGTTTTCTGAGAAGAAGTATCGCCGTCCAGATCCAAATACTCAAAACTATGCAGTTGACCTAAAATGGAAATTTCGTCCCCAAGAGATAAGCCATTTGCAATCTCTGCCGCAGGGCCTAACGCGGCTACGGGTACGGTAAAAACTTCGTCCCCATCCCCGTTTACGGACATCTGAAACTCCGCGCGCAAGGTGTCGTTTATCGGATAAGCGTAGGGTTTGCGCATCACGTTTCCCGCTAAAAAGATGCCGCTTGTGATTTCCGTTTCCCCTGCGTACACTTCATCGACAACAACCTGCAAAGACAGGGATTGTTCACCGCAGGAAAAGGTTTCTTTAGCGAAAAGTTTCCCTGTGACGGACAGCGTAGAGCCCTTTTGTACTGTTTCGTCTATCTTATTTTTAGGGATAGCGACGGGTAAAATGTCCACCCCCGTAGGCAGAGTAATTTTCAGGAAAAAGGAAACAAACTCCCCTTTTCCGTCGATAAACGCGGGTGTACCTTCGTCCAAAAGTTCTCCGCAAAGCAAAATTAAATTTTTAGGCGTTGCGTTTTGCATATTCCGCCCCCTTTTTCGTTTTTCTTATTGTAGCACATTTTTCCGTGTGTGTCAACGCAATCAACAAAACAGACGGCGGTTGCCGTCTTTTATAATCTTTACTTATATTACTGTATCAAGCGTTGCGCTCACTTCTGGTACGGAGTACAAAGCAAACTCCGTTTCCAAATCAAAGTCTTCTCTCTCGTCAAAAGCCGCAAGTTTTGAAACGGAAACTTCGTACGCGACCATCGTTTTGCTTTCCGTTTCGGAGAGTTTCTTTTGGTACTCACGGCTTTGGATTCGTCCTGAAACCGCAATTCGATCCCCTACGGCAAGTGATTTTACAAACCTTGCGTTTCTTCCCCAAGCGATGCAGGGAATATAATCGGATTTGTTATAAGCGCGGTTGACCGCCACCAACACGTCGGCGATTTCGCGGTTAAACGGCGTAGTGCGATACACGGGTGGTTTGCAAATATAGCCAGACAATAAAACGTTGTTGGGGTTTCTGTCGGGGTCTTTGTCCACCAACTCACGGACGAAAACAGTAAGCATCAATCGGGATTTTCCATTTTCGATTTTGTTATAACTACGGAATTGCCCGATCGCGGAAATATATTTCCCTTTTTGAAGTTCCCCACCCGCAATCAACCGTTCGGAAACGGTGATTGGCAGAATATCCGCTTGGCCAGAGAGCCGCATCACTTTCACGAAGAATTCATAGAACCCTTCCCCGTAAACTTCGTGGGAGAAAGTTGAATCGGACACAATCTCACCGCTTACGTACACCTTGTTGTTCTTTTCGCTGTTATAATTCATAGTCGTACTCCTTTACATCTATACGTTTTTCGTTTCAAAAGTATTTTATTTTGCGGGGTGCTGTTTGCCCGCGTGGTCAATGGTATAGTTTTTTTTGTAAATCAACTCCCCGATGGGCACAAAGGTATAGCCACGGTTTTGCAGGGTGGAAAAAATCATCGGCAGGGCTTCGGCGGTGTGTAATCCGTTGTTGTGGCAAAGGATGATGCTCCCTTCCTTCACGCCGTTGATCACCCGCAAAGAGAGTTCGGTTGCCGAAAGGTTTTTCCAGTCTAAACTGTCCACGTCCCATTGAATAGTGTGCAGCCCCAGTTCTGCGGCGATTTCAATGAGTTGGTTGTTGTAATCTCCGTAAGGCGGACGGAATAACGTCGGTTTTATTCCCGTCACTTTTTCGATGGTTTTGCACGAAGAAGTGAGTTCATCGCGTACCTGCCCCCCAGTAAGTTTGCTCATGTAGGGGTGTGTCTTGCTGTGTGTTCCAAGTTCGTGTCCCTGCTCTACGATGCGTTTTGCGTATTCGGGATACTTTTCCACCCAAAACTCAACGGCAAACCAAGTGCACTTTACGCCATGCCGATCGAGTTCGGTTAATATCTTATCGGTGTATTCTACGCCCCAAGCGCAGTCGAAAGAAATTGCAATTTTCTTTTCCGTTTGCGCCACCGAATAGATCGGAAGTTTGCGTTCAGCCGCAGCATCGTCGGTGCGCGGATTGAGTGCGTAGTGCAACGCAAAAAAGGCGAGCAGCCACACCGCGAATGCAATAGCCGCTGTGCGTATCGACTTGGCGGTTTTTGTTCGAAAGGTCTTGCCTTGAAAGGAAAGTTTTTTCATTTGGTCTTCTCCATCATACGAAAGATTTTGGCGCAATAAAAAAGAGATTTTGGCGACAGAAAGCAACTTTTGTCGAAACCGTTTTTGGCTTTCAAAACTCTACGCCCGTAGCGGTCCATTCTCTACGCCCCGTAAGCGTTGTAGGACGAAAACTCTATGCGCGGCATACTTTATGGTATTGACTTTTTGCACAAAATATGATAAAGTAAGCGTATGTGAAAATAAAAATCGGCAAAAAACAACGCTTGCCGAAAAAATACGTATAAAATATGGCGGCGCGTGCGTTGTGCGCGCTAAAAATAAGGAGTAAATATGTCCAAAGAGAACGTTTTGGTGGCGACGAACTTGAAAAAAGAGTTTCTGCTTTCCAAAAAACAGCAGTTGCTTGAAAAGACGCAACAAAAAACAAGGATAGCGGTTGACGGGCTTTCCTTTTCGGTACAGCGCGGTGAAATTTACGGCTTGCTTGGGCCGAACGGCGCAGGGAAAACGACGACGCTGCGCATTTTATCTACGTTGATTAAGCCCGACGGCGGGGATGCGACGGTCAACGGGTATAGCGTAGTGACAGCCCCCGACGAAGTGCGCGGGAAGATCGGCTTTTTGACCAGCGATTTGCGCCCCGACGCCTTCTTCACCCCGAATTATTTATTTGATTTTTTCAGCGAATTGCAAAATGTACCCACCCATGTACGCGATGAGCGCAAAAAAATGCTGTTCGATCGCTTTAGTATTTCTGATTTTTGCGAAACAAAGATAGGGGAATTATCAACGGGTATGGCGCAAAAAGTAAGCATTGCCATCTCTTTGGTACACGATCCTGATTTGATCATTTTCGACGAGCCGACAAACGGTTTGGACGTACTCACGGCGAAGGTGGTCACCGATTTCTTGTTGGAAATGAAAGCGCGCGGAAAAACGGTTTTGCTCTCCACCCACATCTTCTCGTTGGTGGAAAAGATTTGCGACCGCGTGGGGGTAATCATCGACGGCAAAATGATGCTCGAAGGGGGCGTAAAAGAATTGACGGCGGAAAAGAGCCTGGAAGACGTGTTCTTTGATTTGTATAAGCAAGTAAAAGGGGGAACGGTATGAAAAAGTTTTCTGCAATTTGGACGATCGCGAAAAAAGAATTCTTCCGTTTCTTTAAGGACAAAAGAATGCTTGCGGCACTTTTCCTTCCTGGTATTATGATTTATATAATCTACTCGTTTTTGGGCGGGGTGGTGATGGAGTCGATGATGCCTTCGGAAGATTACGCGTACCGTGTTTGCGTGGTAAACGCCCCTGTTTGGCTGACGGAAGAAAGTCTTTCACCTTACGGTAATTTTGATTTACAAACGGTGTCCGCGCCTGCGGAAAATGCGGAACAAATGGTCAAGGACGGGGAAATGGATGCGTACCTGGTATTCCCTTCCGACTTTGCTTTGGGCGGAGCGAACGGTGATTTACAGGAAGTAAAACTCTATACAAACTCGACGGAAACGAAGTCTGCAACGGCTGGGCAATTATTGACGGCGGCGATTTCCGCAGTGCAATACGGCGCACCGAATTTCCTATTGATGCCGCAGGATGTAGCCACCGAAGCCGACCTTTCCGCGATGATTGTTTCGATGATCGGGCCGATGCTTGTTTTGGTAATGTTGATGACGGGCTGTATCGCGGTTGCCCCCGAATCCATCGCAGGGGAAAAGGAACGCGGCTCGTTTGCCACAATGTTGGTAACCCCCGTAAAACGGAGTTATATCGCGGCAGGCAAAGTGTTTTCCTTGGCTACAATCGCACTTTTGAGTGGGATTGTTAGTTGCGCGGGGCTTGTAATGTCCTTGCCGAAAATTATGGGGGAAGAAACGCTTTCATTCTCGGCACTCGGCTATGGGTTTGGCGAGTTAGCGGCGCTTGTCGGTATCGTACTTTCGACGGTGCTGTTGATGGTCACGCTCACGTCCATTCTTTCCGCTTGGGCAAAGAGCGTTAAAGAAGCCACGGGGATTATTTCCCCTTCAACGCTGATCATCGTATTAGCGGCGTTTGGCTCGTCCTTCCTTTCGATGGATGCGTGGTACTTCTTCTGTATTCCTTTTTTGAACAGCGCGGCGGCGCTCGGCGGGGTATTCTCGATGAATATGCAACCGTTGTTCGTATTAATTACGATCGGTTCGAACCTACTTCTTGCGGGCGGGCTTATGTGGGTGCTTTCCAAGATGTTTTGTAGCGAAAAAATCATGTTTAACAAATAATTTGCATAGCAAGTTTGCGCGTGCAGTTGATTTTTTTCGAAAGATTGTGTATAATAAGAGTATTATGAAGATTTGGGCAAAAGTAATGCTTGACGGCAGAATTAAAAAACAATTCGTTTACGAAAAGGACGAAGAATTAAAGTATTCGAGTTTCTTTGAATACTTGGCGGATATATGTACGGCTTTGGACGTACCTACACCTGTGTTGGTGAAAGCGCACATTTTCAACTTTGCGAAGTTCAACCACGTGAAATTCACGCAAAATGACTTCGTGGAAAGTATTGCATTCGACCACTTATTTTTGGAAAATCTGTTTTAACGGAGAAAGGCTATGAATTATTTAGAAAAAGACGTTTTGGAAGTATTAAAAAGCGACGCGCGCTTGACGGCAAAGCAAGTAGCGGCGGCGGTTGGCGCGGATGAAAAGGCTGT
>JAZOLF010000023.1:0-17845 GCA_045652785.1 Candidatus Scatosoma sp.
ACGCATTCAAAAATACCTTACTTATCGGCCAAACGTGTATTCCTTGGTTGGTGGCGCATTCCAACGAAAAAGTATCCATGGGCTGGCGCGCAGGCTGTATCCCTAGGCCCAACTTAACCTACGAAATGCTCCCGCCCAAAGTGGAAAAAATGGGGGATATTTGGAAGAAAGGCCACGTATCCTTCGAGGCATATTGGTGGCTTGGCGAATGGCAAAGACAGGGATGGGACTTGAATAAAATCATGCAAACCCTGCTTTCTTGGCACGTGAGCACTTTCAATGCAAAATCCTTGCCTATACCCTTTGAATGGAAGGACAAAATCGACGAATGGGTAGCAAAAATGGGTTACCATTTCGTAATAGACGAGGTGGAAACGAAGTCGAGTGTAAAGCGTGGCGAAAACTTGTCGGTGCGACTTGTGGTTGACAACGTAGGTGTTGCGCCTATTTATAATCGCTTACCGCTCTATATTCGTTTGAAAAATTGTGAGTGTCAACAGGATTTTGAAACGGAAGTAGATATTAGAAAGTGGGTAGAAGGGAAGTACGAAGAGAACCTTGAAATCACGTTACCCGCGTACATGCCCCGTGGGAATTACGAATTGCAGATCGGTATTGGAGGGAAAAATGCGCATAGCGTAGTATTCGCAACCGACGCTATGCAAGATAACGATTATGCTGTTTTGACAACTGTGCAGGTATTATAAAAAGAAACAAGAAAAGCCAAGATTGATTGAGCGATCTTGGCTTTTATCGTGGCGTTTAGTTGTTTCTATTTTGTTTAAGTTCTTGTGGAAAATCTTTCCTTTTGCAAAAGATACGTTTTGACGAGCATCATATTTTAAGAGAGTAATTGGTTTAAAGTGTATGAGTATTCAAAATCAAAGGTGAAAAAAGGCTGATGGTGAGAAACCATCAGCCCTTTTGTTTTATTGGGTTTAATCGGTGACAGCTTCGATGTTGTCGATGTAGAAAGTTGCAGACGAATCCAGCGTGTAGATTCGCATATAGTTGATATTCGAAAGATCCGCAGGGCCGCCCGTTGTTCCGGCACTCCACAAATCCAACCAGACTTCATTCCAACCCGTCTTCGTCACGTATTGCAACAGGTTCCAGTTGTATTCGTTTTTGTCGCAGACTTGGGATGACGTGATCTCAATTTGTCCCGCCGAGCCGATTTTCGAAATGTCGCTGCAATAGATATAGAAGTGCAAATATCCTTGCTTATATTCGCTGATGTCGATGCTGTCAAACGTACCTTCAAAGGTTGTCGTTTTCCAACGCCAACTTCCCGTGCCTTCAATAACGTATTTAGAGTCGCTATTGTATCGAACGTTGAAGGGGGACGTCCAAGAGTCGCAATTAAACAAAGTTTTTCTCTTTGCGTTTTCGGAAACGTATGCGATTTCGTCTGCCAAAGAAACGGATGAATCGTATGCTTTTTCTTTGACTTCGCCAAACGCGATTCTGCCGTATGCCGTCAGCGTTCCGCTGTTGACTTTTACCGAAACGCCGTAAACCCGCAGCGAGCCGATGATATTGCAAGTGCCGCCAGAAAGTTCATAGACGATTTTATCTGCCAACAAATAGTCAAGCGAAGTGTTTACAAGCGTTGCCGTTGTGTTGACCATATCAAACAAACCCGCTTCACCGTAGCAAAAAATGTTGAATGCCATTTGGTTTTTGGCGTTTTCCAGGCGAAGCATTTTCGTGAAAGTTCTTCCGATTTCATCGCGCAAAATTGCAAAATCTTCATTCGTTTCACCGCTGTTTTTCAGGCGTTCCCAAAAGCTGACGTTCGCGATCGAAGAATCGAAATAGTTATAAAGGTTGGATCTGGACATAAAGTTGGGGTTGGCAAGGCATTGTTCAATCACGCCGTTGTCACCGCCAGCCTTGATAAAGTTGACGTACGAAAGTCCGTAGTTGCTTTTCAAGATATGGTTGTCGCACGAAGAAAAATCATAGCCAACGTAAGCGCCCACGCTTTCGTTCATATAGGCGTAAGCCCCCGTGCCGTTGCCCTTGATCGAAGTATCGTTGGGGTAAGCGCCGCTCTTTAAAGCCGAGCGCGCGGTCAAAAAATCGTTTTTAGCGTGCCAAATTCTAACGCCAACAACCCCTGCATTGTCTTGCAAAGTAAAGGTTGCGCCCGAGACGTAGGAAATGAAAACAACGCCATTGTTGTTGGCTTGGCTGTGGCCCGATCTTGAGAAGGTGGATTGCGTGGAACGCAGTTCCACGTTTTCAGGAATGGTAATAGGGGAGTTCACCCGATAAATGCCATTCGGGACAAGGACGATGCCCCCTTCTTCGCCGACCGAGTTCAATATCGCTTGCAGTTTTTCGGAGTTGTCGATTGTTCCGCCTGCCGTCAAAGTATTTGCAATAAACAATCTTTGGGAAGTGGAAAATTGCACGGACGGCAAGACAACGTCGCTGGTTGCGGGTGTGCCGATTTCTTGAAGAGTTCTACCGCTGCCCGATTTTTCATAGGTGGAGTTGCTCATTTTGATACAACCAACGGGGGAGTTGTTTTCAATTATACCGACGTTAGAATCGGTAAACGCAACGCCGCTTACTGCGTTTAAGTAATCGGCGTAAACGCCCGTTTCGCAGTTGATATTTGCGTTATGGACAAGCCCCCAGAATCCAGCGCTATCACGGATGCCCGTTGTAAACTTGATGCCGATTTTCCCGCCGTCAATCGTGACGTTTGAAATGAGTTGGTCGTCCAAATCCCCCAAAATCATCGCCGTCAAATTGCTGCTTACAAACGTGTCCAGGGCTATGGCGTTGCGGCATTTGTAATCGCTTGCGGCGGTTTTCCAGTACTTGGCGGAGACGTGTATTGTATCGTAAAAACCGACGTCCGTCGTTGCGTTGTGGTGGACGGCGTTATATAAGAAAGTGCCGTAGATGTTTTCAAGGTTGACAAGTTCGTTGGCGATAGAGTTGAGCGAAACGCCGATCCCGTATGCGCTGTTCAGGAAGGTCAAGTTCCTTAAAGTGGCCGTAGCAGGCGCGTTCGCGTAGATGGTGTAGCCGTATTTTTTGATGAGCGTGGAACTTTGTTCGGTGTAATAAAACGTCAAGCCTACCATGCCCGAGCAATCCCCGAGTGTAAACAGCGGATTGTCCTGCGGGTTCAAAAAACCGAGCATTTGCGGCTTGGCGACAATAAGAGTGCCGTAGTCAAAGTTAGCATCCGTGTTATCGGCATTCGGTTTGTTCCAGTCGCCAACCAACGAAACGTAGTCGGGGATGTTAATGGTGGAAGAAACCAGATATTTGCCTAATGGCAAGAAGACCGTACCGCCGCCCATATTGCCTACGCTGTTGAGCGCTGCCTGAATGGCTGCGGTGCTATCCGTTTCACCTGTGGGGTCTGCACCAAAATCGGTTGCGATCACGTCTGCGACCACGGCGCTGTCCGTCGGGTATTTCGTTTTGATAAGCGTTTTCGACGAGTTGCTATCATTGAGCGGTTTGATGAGTTCGTAACTCGGTTTGGGTTGCACAGGCGGCTCGTCGGGGATGTTATCTTCGGGCGTACTGTCGTCGGGAGTGCTATCGTCAGGGGTGCTGTCGCTCCCAGAAGTTGTAGGGGAAGAATTATCTTCGCTGGACGTATTCGAATTGTCTATACTCGGCGGAATTGACGAACTGCCCGTGCTGCCGGTATAGGTGCAGGCAGCCATGCAGGCAGCAAGCAAAAACGAAACGAATATAGAGATGGATTTTTTTAAGGTTTTCATTTTTCTGTTGTTCCTTCTTTTCTTTTCGCGGATATTATAACATTATTTCATCAAGAATTCAAGCATTTCCCGTTTCTTGGGGGCAGTTTTGCTTATTTCCTGAAATCTTTATGGAGCGGAATAGGGCGCTTATAGGGCTGCATGGCGGCGAAGGCGGCAATCGAAAGCGGTAAGACGAACTACCTGCACGATGTTGAGTATGCGGTGATGCGAGCGACGAAAGAAGACGTGAAAAAAGGCGATTGCAACGTTTTCGAATATCAAATAAGAAAGAGAAAATGCAACGGTAAAAATCGTTGTTTTGTATTGCCGATTTCAAAAACAAGAAGAGCGGGCGGAAAGTGGGTTAGAAAAGTTGCTTTTAGTAAATGAGTGTGCTATACTAAGACGAACAAAGCGGATGCGAACGTTTTTTGCGCAGGATTGTTGAACTCGGGTAAAAAATGGGCAGCCGTCATAAAAGGATAAAGTTATACCATGATTGATTTTTTTGACGTTTTCATAACGGTAGTATTTTTGTTGATACTGGCTGTGCCTGGGTTTGTTTTTGCCAAGACAAAAATGTTCCCGAAAACGGCGAGTGAAACGCTGTCGGCTATTGTATTGTACGGGTGTCAACCCATCTTGATTATCACGAGTTTTCAGGGCTGTTCGTACAACCCTAATATTGCGCTCAATATGCTTGCGGTCGCGGGGATTGCGCTTGTGGCGCACTTGATTATGTTCGCCATTGTCAAGTTCGCATTTATCAAGTGGCAGGCGAATGATAAGGTAAAACTCGTTAAATATTTAAGCGTATTCTCCAACTGCGGTTTTATGGGCTTGCCCTTTTTGCAATCCTTGTTCACGGATGCGAGTCTGCAAGCCGAACTGGTCATCTATTGCGCGGTGGTACTTGCGATCTTTAACATCCTGAACTGGACGTTCGGCGTTTATATTTTGACGGAAGACAAAAAGGAAATTTCCGTAAAAAAAGTGCTGTTGAACCCCGTTATCCTGTCCGTTTTGTTTAGCCTTGTTTTGTTCTTTACGTTGCAAAAACCGGTGGTGGAACTTGTTGCAGAAGGAACGGTTGGGTATAAGATTTTGAGTAAGTTGATGGCGAGTTTGACTTTCCTTTCGAATATGGTCACGCCGCTGTCGATGTTCGTAATCGGGATTCGGTTGGCGAATATCAATTTCAAGCAACTGTTGACGGATAAGTGGGCGTATATTGCGACGGCGGTAAAATTGATCGGGATGTCTTTTGTGGTGATGTTCATTGTGGCGTATTTGCCGATCGCATCAACCGTTAAATACACCATCTTTTTCCTGTTGTCGATGCCCAGCGCAACGAGCGGTGCAATGATGGCGGTGCAATTCAAAAAAGATAGCGACTTTGCGTCTATCGGGGTGGTTTTATCCACCATTTGTTCGATTATTACCTTGCCGCTTTTGTACCTGTTTATGAATGCAGTCTTAGGTGTTTCGATATAAGACAATCAATCAAAAAAGAGCCCTTTGAAGGGGCTCTTTTATTTTAATAATCTACAAAAAAAGAAAAAGTTTTTTCTAAAACCCCTTGAAAAGAGTGGGGATATGTGATACAATAAAACAAATGTATTATAAGCGATGCTCAGCATCAAAGGAAAAGACTGTGAAGAAATTTTTGATAACCGATTATGGTGTAAAGGAAAGTTGTACGGACTTACAAACGGCGGCGATTCAAGCCGTGTTCGATCTTTGTAAGGAAAGCGGTGGTACGGTGGTAATTCCCAAAGGGCGGTTTTATACAGCGGCGCTGTATATGCACTCTGACACCACGCTGTATTTGGAAAGCGGTGCAGAGTTGCTTGGCAGCGACAATTGTGACGATTACGAAGTATTCCCTATCCCTGCACACGTAGATATGCGCTCGGATATGGAACTCATCACGCAGTATTACGGAACGCCGTGGGAAACCTATCGCAGGGCGATTATCTCGGCGTACGGCGAGAAGAATATCACCATTTTCGGTGAGCCTGGGTCGGCGATTGACGGGGTGCATTGTTATGATCCCGACGGGGAAGAAGGGTATCGCGGGCCGCACGTGATTTTCTTGTCTTGCTGTGAAAACGTGTTGCTCGAAGGCTACACCGCGCGGTTTGCGGGCAACTTCTTGCACGAAGCCAACAACTGTAAAAACTTGACGATGCGCAGGGTCACTTGCCTTGGCGGGTCGGACGGTATCCACTTGCATTGTACGGAAAATACGCTCATCGAAGATTGCTTGTTTAAGACGGGGGATGATTGTATTGCGGGTATCAATATCCAAAATATGGTCGTTCGCCGCTGCGTTTTGAATACTTCTTGCAATCTGTTCCGTATGGGCGGCGTAGGCATCTACGTAGAAGATATCTATGCGTATGGGCCTGGTTACTATCCACATAGAAAGACGGTCGTGCAGGGTAAAAACCAAGAATTGCCCCGCGAAGAAGGAAGACATAATTTGTTGTGGTTGGTGGACTATTTTGCGAGCACGAATTATCCGTTTGTGCCGTCGGATATCCATTTCAAGAATTGCGTAATCGACAATGCGGAAGGAATTTTGTATTACAATGCCGACTGCGGACCTTTGCAAAGCGGCACGCATTTGGGGCTCATGACGCTGGAAAACGTGCATTTTACCGATGCAAAACAAACGTCTTTGCCGATGGCGCCTGCGGATGAGCCGCTTACCGTTCGGATGAAGAACGTGCGCATGGATTTCCATTCTGCGGTGGCAACACAACCGCCGTTCACCTTAAAAGAAGGCGCAAACACCACGATTATCGTGGAAGATGCCAAAGTGTAACAACCCAGAGTGCGTGGCGCAAAAACCATAAAAAACGCGGTTGCAACAGCACCCGCGCGATTAGTTTTTGCGACCTATCAAAAAGTCGATGTCTTCGTCGAAGAAATCGGCAATTTTACAAAGATTTGTCAAAGAAATTTCTCTTTGGCAAAGCAGGTAGCGGGAGATGGTTTGTTGCGGAATATCCACTTTTCGGGCGAATTCCGAGATGCTCATTTCCCCCATTAATGATTTTAAGTTTTGCGCAAAAGCGCCCATCCATTTGTTATCCATAGTAATATTTTACACCAAACGGTGTATTTTACTTGACTTTACACCAAACGGTGTGGTAATATTTTATCAACGTTCGTAAAAGGAAAAAACGATATGAGAAATTTAACGATCAAAAGAGAAAAATCCGCGGCGGCTCGTTTGTGCAAAATGAAAGTCTACATAGAAGATTCGCAGTCGAATGAGTTGACCATTAGCGGCGTGCCTTGCCGTAAGTTGGGGACGCTTAAAAGCGGGGAAGAAAAGACCTTTGAAGTAGAAGAACGGGCGGCGAAAGTGTTTGTGATTGCGGATAAATTGAGCCGTAATTTTAGCAACGAATATTACGCTTTGCCTGAAGGGGCGGAAGATATCCATTTAGTTGGGGAAAACCGTTTGGATTTTGCATCGGGGAATGCATTTCGCTTTCGCAACAACGACACCGAAGAAATGGTGGCGCATCGTAAACGCGTAGCGCGCAAAGGGGCGGTTGTTTACGTCGTTGCTATCGTTTTAGGGTTCATAATCGGCTTTACGAGTGTGTTAGGGTTGTTTGGCAAGGAAAAAGAAAAAACGTTTTCGGCGAGCAACATGACGATTACGCTGACGGACGAGTTTTCGAAAAAGGACGTAGTTGGCTACACGGCGGTATTCCAGTCGGTTGACGTACTGGTCTTTTGTATTGAAGAGCCGTTTTCGTTGCTCGACGACCTTTCGTCCTTAACGTTGAGAGAGTATGCAAATCAAATCATCGCGTTGAATGGGGTGACGGGCGCTTCTTTGAAAACGGAAGACGGGTTGACCTATTTTGAATACGAAAAACAAGTAGATGGAACGCAAATTTATCAGTACTACACCTTCGTCTACAAGGCGGATATTGCCTTTTGGATTGTGCAATTTGCGGTATCGGAGAACAAGACGGAAAATTTGCGTGACGATGTTTTCGGGTGGGCGAAAACGGTTGAATTTTCAAAGTAATATACACGTAATTTTATAAAAGTTGGCCATTGACAAGACGTGGCGAGTGTGGTATGATAGGGAAAAGCCATTTGGGGGTATGTTATGAACATCGATGCTATTATAAGAAAATGTAAGTGGATGTCGGATGCAAAACTTAAAAAGTTTGCGCAGGAAAATTATCAAAAGGCGCACGAGTATTTGAAATCGGTTGCGACGGAAAAGCAGGCGACGACGCTTTGTCTTGGTACGGTTTGGACTTGTTGTGCGCTGGATAGGGGATTTTCTCGGGGAGAATGGGAACTTGTGTCGTATTTAGCACCCCAGTTTTCCTATGATGAAGCGTATAATATTGCGTGCGAATTCCATCAAAGCGCCGCAACGGACACCTTGCGTGATTTAATTGCTTGCGTACCTGCTGACGCTGCAGAAATGTTGGTTTCGGTATGCGTTGCTGTGCTCCTTTCCGATAAGAAAATGGACGGCAAGGAAATGGAATTCTTGCGTTCGTTGTAAGCATTGTTTCAAAAGGAAAAGACCGAGTGGTTGCTCGGTCTTTTTTGTTTGTTTTCTGTGTGGGGGTGACGGACAGTCGGGGATGCCTGTGCATGCAACTTATCCCCCGCAAGCGGTCCCCTTTCTCTCGGAAGAGAAGGGAAGGCGGAAGGGGCGGGTTAAAAGCCACATTCTTGTTGGAATTGCCGTAAGCCTTCGACGTACTCGTCGGGGTTGTTGGGGTAGGCGAGCCCGTGCCCTGCGCCGTGTAAGGCGACCAACTTCTTTTTAGGGGCGTTGCAGGCGGCGTACATATCCACGCTCATTTGGTAGGGAACGAAATCATCGGCGTCGCCGTGCAGGAAAATTACGGGCAGGGTGCTGTGCTGTACCGCTTGCAACGGGGACGTTTCGTCAAGGTCAAAACCCCCGAAGATTTTTGCGCCGATTTTGATAAAAGGATATACCATGTCTGCGGGCAAGCCCATATCCCGTACCACTTTTTTGATGATGTCTTTCGCGGAAGAGAAGGGGCAATCCGCCATTACAGACACAACGTTTTTCGGGAATTGTTCCATCGACGCCATCAACACGGTGGAGCCGCCCATCGACACGCCGCCGATCATAAGCGTTCGGTCTGCACCGAATTTTTTAACGGCAAAATCAACCCAAGTCATACAGTCCTTTCGTTCCTTGATGCCAAAAGTAATCACTCGCCCGTCGCTGTTTCCGCTCCCCCGTTGGTTGATGATGAGCATACTTCTTTGCAGGGCGAAGCAACGATCGATTGCGCCCGAAAGGTCGCGCTCGGCGGTGCCTTGGTAGCCGTGAAACAAAAGTTCAACGGGGGCGTCTGGGGTGTATTCATAGTAAGCACCGCGCAAGGTTAATCCGTCAAAGGAAGTGACGGATACTTCTTCGTGGGGCATGGAGCGCAATCTTTCCATCCACGCAGTCATTTGCGGGTAGAAAGGCAGGTAAATATCCCCAGGCGGATAATCGTACTCCCCTTCTTTAAGCGGCTTTCGCTTGGGGGAATAGAAGATTTTAAGAAAGCAAAGAAAGCAAGCGAGTAAGAACAGCGCTGCCAACCCTACGAGAATACACAGGGCAATAAAAAGATAGTCGTACCACATATAAACCGCCAACTTTTTGATGAATATATCAAATTATAGCAGTTTTTTATCGGTTTTGCAAGCGAAAAAAGAAAAAACCCTTGCAAGGGCTGGAAAAATATGCTATACTTAGGCGTAGAAATATTTGCCTTTGGCAAAAAAGGATGGCGCGCATGAAAGGGTGGTTGGTCGTAAACGGATTATTACAATCGAATAAGTTTGCGGAGTTGTACGCCTTTTTCGGCCGTGCGGCGGGGATGCTTGGCATAGAGTTGGAATGCAAAACTTCGACGGAGTTATTCGGCTTGGTTGAAGGTGGATTTGCGAAAACTTTTTCTTCCGAAGAAAAGCCTGATTTTGTGCTCTTTTGGGACAAGGACTACGCTTTGGCGAAACGGTTGGAGCAGGCGGGGTTGCGCCTGTTTAACGGTGCGGAAGGGGTGCGTCTTGCCGACGACAAACGCTTGACCGCTTTGGCTCTTGCAGGGAAAGTAACAACCCCGAAAACGATGCTTGCGCCCTTAACATTTGAAGGGGTGGGCTACGCCGATTTGTCCTTTTTACGCAAGGCAGGAGAAACGCTTGGGTTTCCTTTGGTCGTCAAAGAAGCGTTTGGCTCGTTTGGGCGGCAAGTGTATTTGGCGCAGGATGAAAAGGAACTTGCTGATTTGGTTGCGGGTTTTGGGTATAAGCCCTTTTTGGTGCAGGAATTTATCGCGGAAAGCAAGGGCAAAGATATGCGCGTAAACGTAATCGGCGACACCGTGTCTTGCGCGTTTTTGCGTGAAAATAAAGAAGATTTCCGCTCGAATATCACCAACGGCGGTATGGGGGTTGCCAGCAAACCGACCGAAAAGCAGGCGCGGGCGGCGGTGGAGGCTTGTAAGGCGCTTGGGTTGGATTTTGCGGGGGTGGATTTACTACTCGGCAAAGGGGAAGAACCCATCGTTTGCGAAGTGAACTCGAACCCCCATTTTAAGAGCGCGTTTGAGATTACGGGGCTGGATATGAGCGTGGAAATTTTGCGCTATATCAAGGAAAAACTGGCATGAAACGGGGCTGGTTGATTTACGACGAAGAAGGGGCGGCGCGGAATGCTTGGTTTATCGAAGAGTGTTTGCGTTATGCCCAAGAATATGGGCTGGATTTGCGGCTAAAAATTGCCGTGAATAGGCGTGTAGATGAAGGGGATTTGCCCGATTTTGCGTTGGTGCGGACGATTGCTCCGACAATGAGCGCGTGGCTGGAAGAGCGGGATGTTCGGGTGGTGAACAGCGCCGAAGTTTCCGCTGTTGCCAACGATAAGTGGATTACCTACCAACGGGCGCTGGCGCTCGACCTTCCCGTGATGACGACGATGGTTTCGTCTGCGTGTGAAACGGGTTCGCCGATGGGGTATCCCGTCGTTGTCAAACTTCGGGATGGGCACGGCGGCAAGGACGTGTATAAACTCGATAATGAACAGGAATATCGGGCGTTTTGGACGGCGCACCGACCCGAAGATTTTATCACGCAAGCGATGTGTTCGGACGTTGGCAAGGATATGCGCGTGTACGTGCTTGGCGGCGAAGTTTTGGGTGCGGTTTTGCGGACTTCCGCAACCGATTTTCGCAGCAATTTTTCACTCGGCGGGGAAGTACAATCTGTACCTGTGCCTGCGCAAATTGAGAAAATATTGAAAAAATTGCAAGAAAAAATGCGGTTGGATTTTGCGGGGATTGACTTTATTTCCCATTGCGGGGAGTGGGTACTCAACGAAATGGAAGACGTTGTGGGCAGCCGTATGCTGTATAAAACGACGGGGTTGGACGTGGCGAAAGCGTATATCGAACACGTAAAAAATACGATAGAAAAAACTGCCTGCAAGGGGGCGTAAGTATGGATAACAAGAATATCTTTATCAGTTATGGACACGGTGCGTACGGCGAAAAAGTGCACCGCGTTGCGGAAGATTTAAGAAAGTACGGCTTTAACGTGTTCTTTGACGTGGATTATTTGAAGATGGGGGACTGGGAACAAATCATCGACCAGCACATCGTTGCGTCGAAGTACTTTTTGTTTTTCGTGTCCGAACGCTCTACTTCGCCCGACGGGTATTGCTTGAACGAACTGTGCCGCGCTGGCGAAAACAACGCCACCATTATCCCTATTTTGGTGGATGATTCCCGTGTGCCGCTTAGCATCAATAAGTACCAACGCTTGTTCTTTAAGGACTGTTTTGAAGGCACGGACGGCTTGAATGAAAGCAAGTACCGTGATTTCATGTGCCAGTTGGTTGGGATTTTGAGCGGGGCGATTCAACTTGGGTTTGCGGACGAAGATGCCCGTTTGGAAGCGCAGTTGCAACCCATTTCTTCTAAGGATTTCGTTTTCCGCTATTACGATGATTTCTGCGGTAGAAAGGAAGCCTTCCAAAAGTTTGAAGAGTTCGTGGCATCCCAAAAGAATTTCTTTTGGATTAAAGCCCGTCCCGGTTGCGGAAAAACGGCGTTTTCGAGTATGCTCATTTGGCGGTATTCGGAATTTGTGGCGGCGGCACACTTTTGTAAGTTTAACAACTCCGATCGCTCCAACCCCAAGTATATCATCACTTCCATTGCCTATCAGCTTGCTGGCGCGTTGCCAGAATACAAGAAAAAATTGTGTGAATTGATGGGGCTTGATAGCATCTTTGAAAAGAACGCGACGCGTATTTTTGAATATTTGCTCATCGAACCGACGGTGGATTTACAACCCACCCATCCCGTCGTTATCATCATCGACGCTTTGGACGAATGTTCTTGGCGCGGGGATAACGAAATTTGCAAACTTTTGCAAAGAATGCGCGGGCGAATTCCCAGTTGGATGAAGTTTGTGATGACGAGCCGCGATGAAGCGGATATTCGTCGTTATTTGAGCCTGATGGCGACCACTTACACGCTGTCCGATACCGAAACGGACGACGACTTGCGGGAATATTATCGCAAACAATTCCCGTATGCAGGGGAAGACAAAATAGACGTGCTGGTTAGCAAGGCGGAAGGCTCTTTCCTGTATGCAAGCGAAATTGCAAAGCAAATTAAAGAAGAGAACTTGACGCTGGATGATATCCACTTCTTCCCTGTAGGTATCTATGGGTTCTTCAATGACTGTTTCTTGCGTATGTTTGGGCAGGAAGCGGAAAACGATATTTCCTACGACGACGTGAAACCGTTGTTGGAATTCTTGTGTATCTCCCAAGAGCCTATCGAAGTGGAGTTCTTGGAAGAATATTTGGGCTTGGATGAATACCGCATCAACGCCATTTTGTCCTTGATTAGCGGTGTGTTCCCCATTCGTGATAAGACGATAGAGCCTGTGCATAAATCGTTGGTTGACTGGTTGACCGATTCCCACGACGTAGGGCATATCTTCTATATTAGCCGCAAGAGCGGGTATAAGCGCTTGCTTGCCTATATCGAAGGGAAGTACGCCGCGGGCGCATACGACAATTTGTACGTGATGAAGTATTTTGGCGGTACGCTCATTTCGTTGAAACAATACGACCGCTTGTCGGAGATTTTGAACGACTATCAACTGCAAAAAACGGTGATTGATAAACTGGATTTTGACTCGGGTCTCGAACGGTATTTGCTGGAATTGCAAAGCCTGCACGAAAACAAGAGTGAACTTTGTGTGCAACTCCTGTCCGATGACACCTTTATCAAACTCTTCTCGGCGCATAGACGGCTATTATACAACTCGGGGATGTTCTTTACTTTGAAGAAAATCGGCCTGTCCGTGGCGTTGCGTACCGACACCCGAAACTGGGGCTTGGAAGGGGAAGTAGGTAAGGTGTTCTACTATTATATAGTAGAAGACTTTGCGAAGGCTATCAAAAAGGCGAAAACCTTGCTTGCCAGCGATGAGTTGAAGACGGACTTTGTGTTGCAATCGGAACTCTACAACGTCAAGGGACTTTCCGAAAGAAAGTTGGTGCTCTTCGATGACGCGCTTGAAAGTTTTGAAAACTGCATCAACGCCATCGAAAACGTGGAAGAAGTGCATAGCGAAAATAGCGATACGGAATTTGAACTTTCGTTGGCGCATTTGATTAAAGGTAAAATCTACCTTGCGACGCTCGATTTTTCCAGTTGTAATAAGAACTGTAAAAAGGCTATCAAAATTTTGGCGCGCAAAGTGGACGAAATGCCCGATGGCGACAAGCGGACATCAAATATACTCTTCCTTGCGGAAGATTACCGAGTGTTTGCCGATGCGCTCATTTGGCAAAAGGAGTACGAAGAAGCCGACGATAAGTTAAAACAATGTCAAGATATTTATCAGGCAAACAACGGCTCGGTGGATCGATATTACATTCGATACAAGTACACTTCCTTGCTTTTGCACATGATGCAAGGGGAAAGCGACGGCGTGGTTGCAGAGTTGGAAGATATGCTCGCCAAAGAAGCCACCAGTTCGTACGACAAGGGTAGGCTGTATCATTATATCGCCCTTTGCATATACTTAAACGAAAGGGACAATCCCGAGATGTTAAACCGTGGGTTCGAAGCGGCGAAAAAAGGCGTGGAAACCTTTGACGGTATTGATGCGTTGCTGGAAAAAGCGGAGTGCAACCATTTGGCGGTGAAACTCGCAAAGATGGTGGGCGCGCGTTATATGAGCGACGATGACGATAACGAATACGTGGACGCGTGGATTGAATACGTGGACGACGTTTTGCAGGAGATAATCAGTTGAAAGAATTGATTGAATATTTGAAAACTTTGGTCGTGGATGCGGGGGAACTGTTGCTTTCGCAAACCGTGTCCGTGGCGAAACATAAGACGGCAAACGATTTGTTGACGGAAAATGATTTGCGCGTGGAACGGTTCTTGATCGACGGCGTGCGACGGCAATTTCCGCGGGTGAATATCGTGAGCGAAGAAACGGCGGCGGACGGGTGTTTGCAAGGGGTGAGTGTGGTGATTGACCCCATCGACGGCACTTGCAATTACGCCGTAGGGACGGACCGTTTCGGCGTGCAAATGGCGGTGTTTGACGGGGAAAAATGTGCGGCGGGTCTGCTCTACTTTCCTGTGCAAAAGCAACTCATTGTTGCCGAAGACGGCAAGGGCGCATACTTGAACGGACGTCGGTTGACGGTGGATAAAGACGGCGAAAGCGGTGACAGCGTTTTGCTGATTAGCGATTATTATTCGGGGCAAGACGTATCCATGGAAAAGCAATTTGCCTTGGTACAGGCGCTCCAACCCGTCTTTTTGAAGACGCGGCATCTGGGGGCGGCGTGTGTGGATTTTGCATCCTTGTCACTCCGTCAAGCGGCGGCGTATATTTGCCATTATTACCACATTTGGGATATTGCTCCTGGGCTACTCATCGCCAAGGAATGCGGTTGCGTGTGCGCGCATTTGAGCGGTAAAGAATACCGCTACGGTGAGCCTGCTTTGGTGGTGGCAAATAACCCAAAAACGCTGGATAAGATTTTGCAAGCGTATCGTGGTTTGGTTTGACATACGTGCGTGCGCGTGTTATAATATATAGAAAGTGACGCGCGGCGGGCGATTGTGATGCTCGTGTGCGCGGTTAGGAGTATGTTATGGTCAACGAAAAAGCGTATGCTTTGGGGAGTAAGCGTTCGGCAATTCGTGAATTGTTTGAATACGCGAAAAAACGGAGCGCGGAAATCGGCGGGGAAAACGTCTTTGATTTTTC
This sequence comes from Candidatus Scatosoma sp., assembly GCA_045652785.1. Taxonomy (GTDB): domain Bacteria; phylum Bacillota; class Clostridia; order Christensenellales; family Borkfalkiaceae; genus Scatosoma. The sequence goes on from JAZOLF010000023.1 coordinate 15,081, forward strand.
CATCGGGAATCCGTCCGTGCCTGCTCCCAAGCAGGTGAATGATGAAATCGTCCGTTTGACGAAGGAAGTGCCTTCTGTCGAATTGCACGGCTATACGTCCGCGCAAGGGGATAAGTCTGTCCGTGAGACGATTGCGAAGAATATGAAAACTCGGTTCGGGTTTGATATGGATGCCGACTTGCTATATATGACTTGCGGCGCGGCGGCAAGTTTGACCGTCACCATTAACGCTTTGACGGTGGAACAAGGGGATGAGTTCTTGGTGTTCGCTCCCTTCTTCCCCGAATACCGTGTGTTTGTAGAAGGCGCAGGTGCGAAACTGATCGTTCTGCCTGCGGATGAAAAGTTGCAACCCGATTTGGCGGCTTTAAAAAAGGCGCTGAACCCGAAGGTGCGCGGGGTGATCATCAACTCCCCCAACAACCCTTCGGGTGTGGTCTATACGCAGGCGTCGCTGGATGGTATGGCAAAAATCCTGCGTGAACATAATGCAGTGAACTCACCCGTGTATTTGATCTCGGATGAGCCGTATCGCGAACTCGTGTACGACGACGGCGTGTCGGTTGCTTTCCCGATGAACGTGTATGAAAATACGGTAGTTTGTTATTCCTACTCTAAGGCGCTGTCTTTGCCAGGCGAACGTATCGGCTATATCGCCGTTTCTCCGAAAGCGGCGGATGCAAAGGCGCTCTATGCAGCGGTGTGCGGCGCGGGTAGAATGTTAGGGTTCGTGTGTGCGCCTGCTCTGTTCCAACGGGTTGTGGCGGCTTGCGATGGCTTGACGGGGGATTTGGCCGTTTACCGTAAAAACCGTGATTTGCTGTATAAGGGCTTGACCGATTGCGGGTTTGAATGTATTTACCCCGACGGCGCATTCTATTTGTTTATGAAGACACCCGAAGAGAATGGCAATGAGTTTTGTGAAAAAGCGAAGAAATATGAGTTGCTTTTGGTGTCTGGTGAGAGTTTTGGTGCGCCTGAATACGTGCGAATTGCTTACTGCGTGGGTACGGAACGTATTGAAAAGGCGCTGCCTGCCTTCCGAAAACTTGCCGAAGAGTACGGGCTTTGCTAATCCTTCCCCGTAGGGGAAGAAGGGGAGAAAAACTCCCGAAAAAAGAAAATTAAAAAAAATTAAAAAAAACTGTAAAATCAATCCAAAAAAGATTGACATACCCCTTAGGTTGTGGTAGAATATAGACATGCACCTAAGGGGTGTAATTTTTTTGCATGGAGTTTTTTCATTATGGCAGTTAAAACGGCTAGAAACAAGATTACGTTCGAATGCACCGAATGCAAGAGCAGAAACTACGACAGTATTAAGAACAAAAAGAACGATCCTGACAGATTGGTTCTTTCTAAGTACTGCCCTCGTTGCAGAAAGCACACCGAACACAAAGAAGCGAAATAAGTTTGAATTAGGCTGTACCCTTTGCGCAAGTTTTGCGCGAAGCGTGTCAGCATGCAGAGGTTAAGATGGCAAACGCTACCCAAAACAAGAAAAAGAAGCCCAGCTGGTTTAAGCGTGCTGGCGCTAAAATCAAGGAAACGTTTTCGGAACTTAAACGGGTGTCCTGGCCGAAATTTGGTACGGTTGTAAAAACGACCGGTGTTGTACTCGTTATCGTCCTTGCCTTCCTGATTGTCGTTACGGCGGTGGACCTTGGCTTGGCGGAACTTTTGAAGTTGCTCACGGATAAGGGCGCTTAAAGGAGATATTATGCCTGAAATGGAACAACCTAAATGGTATATTCTTCACACCTATTCCGGGTACGAAGCGATGGTTAAGTCCAGCATCGAAAAGTTGATCGAAAACAATAAGTTGCACGATTACATCGTCGATGTTAAAATCCCTATGGAACAGGTTATCGAAGAAAAGAAAGATGGTAAGAAGAAGATCGTTGAAAAGAAACTTCTTCCTTGCTACGTCTTTATTAAGATGATCTATACCAACCAAATTTGGTATTACGTAACGAGTACTCGTGGCGTGACTGGTTTCTGTGGGCCCCAAGGCCGTCCCGTTCCTATGAAAGCGGAAGAAATCAGAAAAATGCACTTGGAAGATCCTATGGAAGTGGAAGCAACCTTCAAGGTTGGCGATACCGTTTCCATCGACGATGGCCCTTTGCAAGGTTTCTTCGGTACGGTAAAGGAACTCAACAATACCGCGAAGAAGGCGCAAATTTCTACCACCATGTTTGGCAGAGAAACCGTTGTGGAAGTAGAATACGTACAAATCACGCGCGTGGACGCAACCTTGCCCGAAACTTCGGAAGAAGCGTAAGGCACACATTCCTGCAGATTTTTTTGCAGGAAATACAAAATTGTTAAATAAGTGGGAGAGATATGAAATACTTTGAGCATATCTTGTCAAAACCACAATAGGAGAAAATATTTATGGCTAAGAAGATTATGGCAGTCGTAAAGTTGCAACTTCCCGCTGGTAAAGCTACCCCGGCTCCCCCCGTAGGTTCCACCCTTGGTCCCTTCGGTATTAACTTGCCCGGCTTTACGAAGGAATTCAACGCTAAAACGGCAGACAAACCCGGTCTCATCATCCCCGTTGTTGTAACGATTTATCAAGATCGTTCCTTCACGTTTGAATTGAAGACGCCCCCCGCTCCCGTTCTTATCAAGAAGGCTCTTGGTATCGAAACGCCAAGCGCGAAACCCAACTCGGTGAAAGTCGGTAAGCTTACGAAAGCGCAAGTAGAAGAAATTGCGAAGATGAAGATGCCCGATTTGGACTGTACCAGCCTTGAGAG
>JAZOLF010000024.1:0-9117 GCA_045652785.1 Candidatus Scatosoma sp.
AATCTCCGGAGTAGTCGGTGATTGCGGATCCCGTGTCTTCCCATTTGACAAAGGGGCTGACCCCTACGTTTACTGCGGCGAACTTGACGGACGGCGCGATTGCGCATAGCGGCGTGTGGCTGCAACGAATGGACAATGGTGCAGTTTTGCAGGTAAAGGATTTTTTACAAAAGATTATTGAAATTGATAGCCAAATGGCGGCGATGCCGTCCGATGGATTTTTTAAGGCGTTGTGATGATGAAGATGCGTGAGAAAAACAACCTATTCCTGTCTTTGGCGGGGTTGCTGGCTTTAGTGCTCGTTTGGGCGGCGGCGACTTTGCTGGTCGGGAATGAATACGTCCTGCCATCTCCGTGGGAAACGATGGCGGCGGCGGTGAAATTGCTGGGGGAAGGGAACTTCTACACGGTCTTATTTGCTACGCTTGGCAGGGCGTGTTTGGCGGGTTTGATCGCGCTGATTTTTGGGGTGGGATTTGCGCTCACCGCGTACCTGTCCCCTGTGTTTGAGAAAATTTTGCGCCCGATTGTGGCGGTTTTGCGCTCTTTGCCCACAATGGCGGTGTTGCTGCTGATTTTAACTTGGTTTACCCCCTTGCTTGCGCCCGTCGTTATCGGGGTAATAACTTTGTTCCCTATCTTATATACAGCGACCTATTCCGCGCTTGGCAGCGTGGATAAACGCTTGGTCGAAATGAGTAACGTTTATCGTGTGCCGATTTTGACGCAGGTGAAGAAACTTTATCTGCCGTGCGCGATGCCGAAACTCCTTTTGGAAGGGTTTGCAGGGTTGTCGTTTGCGTTAAAACTCATCGTTTCAGCGGAAGTGTTGACGCTTACCTATCGTAGTTTGGGCGGTTGGTTGCAGGAAAGCGCGATTGCGGCGGATCGGTCGGAATTGATGGCGCTTACCTTGCTTGTATGTGTGGTCGGGATTGCGTTGGAAAGTTTGGGCGCTTGGTTGGCGGCAAAGGGGGCGAAAGCATGCGACTGATCGGAGTAAAAAAACAATATGCCGCGCACACCGTTTTGGACGGGTTGGATTTAGAAATCCGCGACGGGGAAATGACTTGCGTTTTCGGGAAGAGCGGCGCGGGGAAAACCACGATTTTGAATATTTTGGCGGGGCTGGAAACCTTTGATGGACAGGTGGAAGGGATGCCGTCTTCGGTGGGGTACGTCTTCCAAGAAAATCGCTTACTCCCCCATTTGACAGTACGTGAAAATTTGCAATATGTTGGGGGCAGGGATGCGATTATCGACGAATTGCTTTCGTCTGCGGGGATTTTGGAACTTGCGGAAAGAAAGGCAGGGAAACTGTCGGGCGGCGAAAAACGCAGGGCGGCGATTTGCCGTGCTTTTTGTGCGGACGCGCCGTGTATCTTGCTCGATGAGCCGTTTAGCGCGCTGGATAGCGTGACAAAGGAAGACCTTTTGGCGCTGACGATGCGTATGGTGAAAGGGCGGGAAAAGACCGCCGTGTTCGTCACGCACGACATTGACGAAGGGTTGGCAATCGCTGACAAAATCGCTGTACTGGCAGGTGGTAAAATCGTTGAAAGGGTGGATTTGCCTATGGCGGATGCGCCGAGAAAGTATGGCTCGATGGCGCTTGCGCGGGAAAAAGTGCTTGCTGCGCTACGAAAATACTAAAAAACAGGATTTGAAAGGACGGATTTTATAAAATCCTGTCCTTTTTTTCTTGCGTGAAAGAAAAACTTGTGGTATAATATTTTCGATAAAAAAATATCGACAAGGAGTTTTGCCGTGCGAATACAGCGGGAAGTTTCCAAGGCAACCATTACTCGGTTGCCCCTATATTTACGCTTTTTGCAGGAATCCAACGAACGGGGAGAGAAGTATATTTCGTCGTCCGTGATTGCGCAAAGCATTTCCGTTTCGTCTATTTTGGTGCGGAAAGACCTTGCGTTGGTTTCGTCTAACGCGGGCGTGCCCCGAAAGGGATTTGGCGTGGTCACGCTGATTGCCGATATTGAAAAATTCTTGGGCTACGATAACCCGTCCGACGTAATTATCGTTGGCGCTGGGGGGCTTGGAAGAGCGTTCCTGGGTTATGAAGGGTTTAAAAACAACGGGATGAATATTGTTGCCGCCTTTGACAAGGATGAAACTTTGGTGGGCGCAACGGTGTCGGGAAAACCGATTTTGCCGATGAGTGAACTCCCTGCCTTTATCGAAGAGAAAAAAATCCGTATCGGGATCATTGCCGTTCCCAAAGATGCGGCGCAGGAAGTATTGAACCAAATGGCTGGGGCGGGTATTAAAGCGATATGGAACTTTGCGCCCGCGGCGTTGACACCGCCCAAGGGAGTCACTTTGAAGACGGAAGACTTGGCGGCATCGCTCTCCATTTTGGCGGGCAAAGTATTTAGAAGAACGGAAGAATAAAAGGAGCGTTTATGGAAACGAAAATGCGTGGACTGGATACGTCCGTAAGAAAATTAAGACACGAAGTTTTTAAGGAAGTTGCAAAAGTGGCGTTTGATGCCGAACCCGACAAGGTGAACGACGGGATCGAAGCAATACCTTACAAGATCACCCCGACCGAAGTACCCCGTTTTAGCGATAGCGTATATCGTGAACGCGCCATTGCGGGGGATCGCGTGCGTATGGCGATGGGGATGTCTTTGACTCCGTCCGATCGTCCCGTGCATATCACGGCGGGGATGGAACTTTCCAACATCTCGGATAAGTATTACGAACCGCCTCTGATGCAGGTACTCCCTTCTGCGTGTGATAAATGCCCTGATAACGTTTACGAAGTGTCGAATCAATGCCGCGGCTGTGTCGCGAAAGCGTGTGTGGCGGTTTGTCCCCGTGATGCCATCTCCGTGGTGAACGGTCAGGCGGTAATCGACCAAGAAAAATGTATCCATTGCGGCAAGTGCAAACAGGCTTGCCCTTATGATGCGATTGCGCACAAAGTACGTCCTTGTTCGGCGGCGTGCGGGATCAAGGCAATTAAGACGGACGAACTCGGCCGCGCGGTGATCGACAATGAAAAGTGCGTGGGCTGCGGTCAATGTATGGTGGCTTGTCCGTTTGCGGCAATCGCGGATAAATCGCAAATCTTCCAGTTGATACGCGCAATCCGCAAAGGGGATTACGTGGTGGCGGAACTCGCTCCTGCTGTGGCGGGGCAGTTTGGACCTGACATTACCCCTGCAATCATCAAGGGTGCGCTGCTGGATATCGGCTTTAAAGAAGTACACGAAGTTGCAAGCGGTGCGGACTTTGGTGCGGCGACCGAAGCGCACGCTTACGCCGAAGAAGTGGTGACGGGTAAGGTGCCCTTCTTGCTCACATCCTGTTGTCCCGCTTGGGCGATGCTTGCAAAAACGCAGTTTCCGACTTTAATCGGGCAGGTTTCGCAGGCGCTTACCCCTATGGTGGCGACGGCAAGACAAATAAAAAAACGTACCCCCGAAGCCCGTGTAGTCTTTATCGGGCCTTGCGCTGCAAAGAAGTTGGAAGCGTCCCGCAGAACGGTGCGCAGCGACGTTGACTTTGTTATCACGTTTGAAGAGTTGGCGGCGATCTTTGCGGCGAGAGACGTGGACTTTACGAAGTACCATTCCGAACGGAATATCCACGAAGCGACGGGCGCTGGGCGCGGCTATGCGGTGGCGGGCGGCGTTGCGGCGGCGATTGAAAAATGTATCCATGAATACTACCCTGACGTGGAAGTGAAAATTGAACACGCCGAAGGTTTAGAAGCGTGCAAAAAGATGCTGTTGCTTGCTAAGGCGGGTAAGAAAAACGGTTGCTTGATCGAAGGGATGGGCTGTCCTGGCGGCTGTATTGCGGGGGCAGGTACGAACGTATCCGTTGAAAAGGCGGCTGCGGCGGTGAAAAAACTGGTGGATGGGTCGAGTAAACCCATTCCCGCAAAGGACTTATACGAAATCGACTTGCCGTAAAATCGGCTGGACGGAGTGAAAAATGCTGACGAAGATTTTGCCGAAAAATGCCAAGATTGCCGTTGCCGTTTCGGGCGGGGTGGATTCGGTTGTTTTGCTGGACAGGCTGGTAGCGCTGTCCGCAAAGCAAGGTTTTTCGCTGTCCGTCGTGCATTGTGAACATGGAATTCGCGGTCAAGAAAGTGTGGATGATGGTGCGTTCGTGTGCGGACTTGCTGAAAAATACGGCTTGCCGTTTGTGATCTTTTCGGAAGATTGCCCTTCGCTTGCGACGGCTATGGGCGTAAGTTTGGAAACGGCGGCAAGGGCGTTCCGTTATCGCTCCTTTGAGCGCTTGCTTGCCGATGGCGGGGCGGATTACGTTGCGCTTGCGCACCATTTGGACGATGGTGCGGAAACTGTTTTGTTTCGTTTGTGCCGTGGGACTTCTATCGGCGGCGTGCAAGGGATGCAGGCGGTAAGCGGACGGTATTTGCGGCCGCTGTTGGATGAGAGCAAGGAAGATATTTTGGCGTATGCGGCGGCGCAAGGCCTGGAATATCGTACCGATAAGACAAATTTTGAACGGGCGGCAACACGAAACGTGTTGCGCTTGGACGTGATGCCTGTTTTGGAACAGGTGATCCCTGGTGCGAAAGAGAACCTGACGGCATTTGCCGCACAGGCAAAAGAAGACGATGCGTTGCTCTGCTCGCTTGCTGAGCGCTTGGTGCGGACGGTCACCCCCGAAAACGAACAGGATACGGGCTGGCGGGTTGCTATGGGCGAACTGCCGCTGGTGCGGAGAGCGTGCTTGATGGTGCTCCAACACTTGGGCGTGGAAAAAGATTATACGCGCAAACATTTGTTGGCTCTCGAAGGATTGTTTTCCCTGCAAACGGGTGCAAAAGTCAGCCTGCCAAAAGGCTTTGCAGCGGTTCGTAGATATGATACCATTCTCTTCCAGAAGGAAGATACCTGCGTGGCGGAATTGCCCTGTATTTCCTTTCAAAAAGGGGAATTTGCGTGGGGCAGGTACGTGTTGACGGTGTCGGATACTCCTGTGGCGGGCGCGTTGCGCGCGGACGGAGATAAACTCTTTGGGGCGGTGATTCGTCAGCGGCGGGAAGGGGATACTTTCCGTAAGTTCGGCGGCGGTGAGAAATCGTTAAAAAAATACTTGATTGATGAAAAAATCCCGCAAGGGTTGCGGGACGGATTGCCAATCTTAGCGGTTGGGGAAAGGGTGCTTGCCGTGTTCGGGGTGGAAATTTCCGAAGACGTTAAGATCACAAATGAAACGAAAAATACGGTCTATTTGACCGTGAAAGAAAAATAACGAAGGTGAAAAGTATGCACGAAAACGTGGAAAGAATCATGATTAGCGAAGAACAAATTGCGACCAGGGTGAAAGAGTTAGGTGCGCTCCTTGATAAAGTCTATGAAGGGCATAAACCTTTGGTGGTGTGTGTATTGAAAGGTAGCACAATTTTCTTTTCCGATTTGATTCGTCAAATGAAGGTGCCGATGGAGACGGATTTTATGGCCGTTTCTTCCTACGGAAGCGGTACGGTTTCCAGCGGGGAATTGCGTATTAAAAAGGATTTGACGGTAGATATTCAGGGCCGCGACGTGTTGATTGTGGAAGACATTATTGACTCGGGCAACACTTTGTATAATTTGAAGAAAATGTTGATTACTCGTCAGCCTGCAAGTTTGAACATTGTCACCTTGCTCGATAAGCCTGAGCGCCGTGAAGCCCCCATCGAACCCGACTATACGGGGTTTGTTATCGAAGATGAGTTTGTGATCGGCTACGGCTTGGATTACGCGGAAGAATACCGCAACTTGCCTTACGTCGGTGTGCTGAAACGCTCGGTTTACGAAAAGTAAGGTAAGGCGCGTGCGCGCGTGCGTGCGTGCTCTATATACGCCTACTTAAAAATATTTACATGGTTTTGTGTAGGTATATTGACTTTTATATTCTGTCTTGCTATAATAATTCTATACCGTTGGAGCGATAGGGTTTAATCGGTTTAATGGGACTTTACAATGTAGGAGAAAACGTATGGCAAAGTTGAGATGGAATTTTAGTAGTTTTAGTAAATGCGGTGTGTATGATAAAGCCACCGATTGCGCATTGATTCTTTCGAAAGATGATGGGATTGTTTTCCTTGTTGGAGACGATGAATACAATCTTTCACCTTCGCAAATTCACCACGTTTCCATGAGCGAACCTAAATTGCTTAAGAAGGGGATGATAGGGATTTACGCTGACGAAAGAAATCTCTTCACGACGGAAGATGGCTATTATTTGGTTCTTGAAGTTAAGAGAAAATATAAGGACGACTTTATGTTCATATATTCGATTTTGGCGGATAACGGTGTGGAAATTTCCTTGTATTAAGAGAAGGATAATTACTTTAATTTGATAAAAGAAAAAGCAACCTTTGCAGGTTGCTTTTTTTGTTGCGTTGCGGGGTTAGTTGCTGAACTTGGCGTCTTTCAAAGTGTAGGTAAGCGTGCCCAAGCCGTAGTGCATCGGTACAGACATTTTCAGCAAAACGTTGCGATATACGTTGTTATTGCTTTCCAACGTTTTTGCATACCAAAGCGTTTGCGTGATTTGGTTGTTCTTGTTGTTCGATTTCAAGGAAACGGGGATGTAGTTAATTGTCTTGGTGGTTTGCTCGCCGCCGTCCAACGAGAAAGTAAAATCCGTTTTTATGTCGCTGGAAGGTGTAATGGTCATTTCTTCTACTGCATTCAAAGACGCATTGAAAGTGTTTACTTTCTTTTCGCCTGAGAATGCGGAAAGACCACGGAGCGCGAACAGGAGTTGTTCGTTGTCCAAGTAACTATACTTCTTCATTTCGATATCGAAATCATGGGAGACGGGGCTGGTTTTAAGCAGCGTACCGATATAATCGGTTTTCGTCAACGTGCCGCCTGTCAAGGTGCTACCGTCGTAACTGTATTCGACGTCGAAAGAGTAGTTATATTTGGTATAGGTGTGTTCAAGTTTTTCCGCAGAAACGTTGTTGGGGGAGTGACAAAGCACCGTCTTTCTCGACGAAATGGGCGTCAAAGATTGATCGGCTTTTTTAAAAATTGCCACCGAAGAAACGGTGTCCGTCTTGGTTTCAAATTGCCCGTCCGCCAAAGTAAAGGTGACGTCAATCGTCAATTCCGTCGAGTAGCGGTAGGTGCTGTTTTCGGGAAGATATTCCAGTTTCGTGGTGTACGTACCAGGGGTGGAATTGTTCTTGCCGCAGTATTCTACGGTGAAAGATTCCTTTTGAATGAAGGAACTTTGTTCGAATTTAACTTCGTAGGTGAGTTCTTCCGCGCTTGCATCGGAAAACTCTTTCAACGTTTGTTGTTGCCAGTTAGCGTTGAAGATGAGTTTTTGGTTGCTTGCGCCGCAGGATGCCAACGCAACAGTAGAGAGCGCTAATGCGAGCGCTGCAAAAATTTTCTTTTTCATTTTATAACCTTATTTTTTTAGGGTACTTGCGGTGTTTTTTCAAGGAAAACCCCCCGCGCTATTTCTCATTATAGCATATAATTTGCAAATTGTAAAAACAAAATAGCGATTTTGGAAAATTTTTTTGTGAAAAATACTTGAAAAGTATCGAATTTGGACATAGAGTATGGTATAATGAGAATGAAAAATACGAATACCGCCTGTGGCGGTGCACGCAACCGATTCGGTTGCAAGGGAGATAGAAGTGATTAAGTTAATCCATGCATACACTTTATCGGAATGTTTGGACGCTTTGTCCAAAGAAATTGTTGCGCGGGAAGCGTTGGGGCAAAAAAACGTCGTCTTTTGTGAAGATCGGCTTACTCTGGTTGCAGAACGGGCTTTAATGCGCGCTTTGGGCGGGACATTCTTGACGCAGGTGACAACTTTTTCTCGTTTCCTGAAGACAAAGGAAAAAATCTTGTCCAGAGAAGGCTCGGTGATGGCGGTGGGGGAAATTATGCTCCGCTTGCAGGAAGAAAAGGCGCTTAGATGTTTCGTTTCCAGCGCGAGCGTCGTTTCGGGCGCAAAGTGCATCTATGAGCAGTTGGCGCAATTCGGTGCGTCCGAACTCTCACCCGAAGACGTAAAGCGCAGCGCGGATATGCTCCCCGAAGACGCTTTGAAAAATAAGATGTCCGACCTTGCCATTATCTATGAAAAATACGATGATTTTTTGCGCGAAGAAGGGTATTTGGACGAAGGGAAATATTTGACGCTTTTGCCTGAGTGTATCAAAAATACCCCATCCATGTCCGAAACGAACGTGTTTTTCCTGTGCCATCCTTCCTTTACAAAGCAAGCAAAGCGCACCATTTGGGCGGCTCTTGAATCGGCAAGGGATACCATCGGAATTTTTATCGCTGGCGGGGAAGAAATTTACACCAACCAGGCGTATGCGGCGTTTGATGAGTTGGCGCAAAATTATGCGGCGGGCGGTAAGACAGTACTGCGAAAGATGAATGCGGGTCTGCCCCTGGAAGGGGAAGCGGAGCACTTGCGCAAAACCTTGTTTTCCACCGAAGCGTTGGGCGGGAATACCTTGCCTGTGGAAACGGATGCAATCCGCGTGATTGCGGCATCTGACCGAATCGGGGAAGTGGAATGCGTTGCAACCTATATCCGTAAGACGTTGATGGAAAATCCTGAACTCCATTATCGTGATTTTTCCGTATTGACACCTTCGGTGTCGGAATACACACTCGCCGTTAGAAAGGCCTTCTCGGAGTATGGGATTCCCTACTCGATGGACGAACGCATTTCCTTGAAACAGCATCCTTTGGCGAAGTTTATCCTTGCTGTGATGGATGCGGTGCGCGAAGGGTATTCCCCTGCAAGCGTGGATGCTGTGGCGAAAAATATTTTCTTTGGTGATGGGGATGGGTATCGCAACTACTTATTGAAGTTCGGCAACTACCGTAAGGGGGTATTTTCCCCGATCAAAGTGCCTTTTGAAAAAGAAGAGAAAAGAAAGTTCGTGCAATCCTACGGCACGGAAGAGATGCTGAATGGCTGCAAAGCGAAGATGGAAAGCGCTTTGTCGCTCTTCGGCGGAGAACGCTACGGGCGTCAATATTGTGAGTCGGTTCGTACCCTGCTGAAAACGTTTGACGCGGAGAATGTCTTGAAAGACTTGCTCGCGCAGGCGGAAGACGAAGGGATGCGTAGTTA
>JAZOLF010000025.1:0-30314 GCA_045652785.1 Candidatus Scatosoma sp.
CGCCCGTCGGCGTGATTTTCCCGCCAACTCCGTCTATTACGATATCGCGGCCCAAAGTTTTGACGATCCGTTATGCGGTATTCCTGCCATCCGTGAAAAACGGCTCACCACCGTCGATCGAGCAGAAAAAGTATTCGGGGAAGACGGCCTGCGCTTAATGCGGCTTGCCCGCTTTTGCGGGCAACTGGGCTTTACCCCCGACGAAGAATGTATGCAAGGCGCTGCCGCAAACGCTGCGATGATTGAAGACATCTCCGCCGAACGCATCTTTGCCGAACTCATGCAAATCCTGCACGCAGACCAAAAATACGGCATAACCGAAGGACACTATTACGGCTTATTAATTCTGGAAAAAACTGGCGTACTTGAAAAAATTATGCCCGAGTTAACGCTCGGCAAAGGCATGGATCAACGCCCCGACTTCCATAATTACGACGTGCTTTTCCACTCCTTGCGGGCGGTCAAATACGCCCATCCGTCCGTCCGACTTGCAGCACTTTTGCACGACGTCGGCAAGCCGTTTTGTTCGCTGCGCGATGGCAACTCTTACCAGCACCCCAACGAAGGGGAAGAGATTGCGCGGACGATACTCCACCGCTTGAAAGCACCCAAAAAAACGGTGGAACAAGTGTGCATTCTCACACGCTTACACATGTACGATTTTAACTGCCAAACGTCCGAGCGCAAACTGCGCCGTTTCTTCGTCGAACACTACCCCATCTTGGAAGAACTAATGCTGATTAAGCAAGCAGACTTCTCAGGTTGCAAGGACGAAACAGGTACAATCCCCACCGTTGCACGTTGGAAAGGCTTGCTGTATAAAATGCAAATCGAAGGCGCACCCCTTACCTTAAAAGCGCTCGATATTCGTGGGAATGATTTACTTCAACTCGTACCTGCCCCCATGATTTCGCACGTTTTGCACGAACTTTTGTGTCACGCGGCATGCCACCCAAAAGACAACAGGAAAGAGAAACTTCTCAAACTTGTCCCCGCAATCCTGCGGCTTTGCAAGCAAAAACTTAAAAATGAAAGTAAATAAAAAAGGACGCCAACCAGCGTCCTTTTTGTTCCCTTATTTTATAGGATTTCCACCGTGATACCGTCTTCAATCGACGTCTGATAGAAACTTGCACGGTAGCCGATTGCGTCGAAATACGCTTTGCCTACACGCTTGATAAAGCCGTCCACCGCCGTCTTCTTGACAATGGAAATCGTACATCCGCCAAAGCCCGCACCGATCATACGCGAGCCCAAACATTCGGGTTCTTTTCTTGCAAAGTCGGAAAGGGTATCCAGTTCTCTCCCCGTCACTTCGTACAAATCGCGCAAGGAATAATGGCTTTCATTTAGCAACCGCCCAAGTTCCGCAACATTCCCCGCTTTTAACGCTTGAACCGCTTGGTTCACACGTTCGCATTCGCAAACTACGTGTTCCGCGCGCTTTGCCACAATCCCCGAAAGCAAGTATTTCACTTCGTTGAATTCCGCAGGCGTCAATTCCGCCAAACAGGAAACGGGTTTCACATCTTGGATTGCTTTGAGTGCAATTTCTACTTCGTGGCGGCGCACGTTGTATTTGCTTTCCACCAAGTTATGCGGCTTATTGCAGTTTGCAACCACCAAACAATATTCCCCCAAATCCAGGGGAACGTATTTATAATCGAGAGTTGCACAATTGAGCAATACCGCATGGTTTTTCTTGCCCATCGCGGACGCGAACTGGTCCATAATCCCACAGTTTACGCCAGCGTATTCGTTTTCCGCACGTTGGGAAAGCACCGCCAAATGCACCTTGTCGTATTCGATTTCGCCGAGTTCGCAAAGCGCAACCGCCGTGGCAACTTCAATCGCCGCCGACGACGAGAGCCCGCTCCCGAATGGCACGGTACAATCATAGTACAAATCGCAAGGCACAATCGTCTTGCCTTCCTGTTGCAAATGGTACGCAACGCCCGCCTGGTAGTTGCCGTATTTCAAATTTCTATACTCGTTCAAGTTACCGATATCGAGTTCGATAATCCCGTCGATCCCTTTGAGCAAAATGCGAATGATATTCCCTTCCGTTTTGCGCGCATAGATATTACAACGCAAGTTCAACGCCGCAGGAAAAACCTTGCCGCCGCAATAATCGACGTGTTCCCCGATTACGTTGATACGCCCCGCAGCCGTAAAAAGGTGGGTAGGTTTCGCGCCAAAACCCTGCTCAAAAGCCGAAATTGCTACCGTTTTATCCATATTTTTTCTCCTTTCTAATAGATACCAAGCCAAAAAATACACGCCGCCGACCAGCACCAAAATCGCCGCCGTAAGTTGCGAAGGCGACAAAAAGGAAACAACCGTTTCACCGCGCATATCCGCGCGCGCATATTCAATAAAAAACCGCCACACGCCATACACTACCATATAGATAGGCAGGGCAGGTATGCGTTTACCTTGCTTTCGATAGGTGGCAAACCACCAAATCGCACCCGCCAAAGCGAACAAAAACAACGCTTCGTAGAGTTGTACAGGCACCGCCTTTACCCACACGCCATTTAAGCACATCGGCAAAGCATACCACGCGTCCACAATTCTGCCGTGACAACAACCGGCGCTCAAACATCCCAAGCGCCCAAATGCGTGCGCCAAAGGGATAGCAACCGCCGCCACGTCCGCAAGCATTCCAAAGCGCTTGACAGGCTCTTTTTTGTCCTGACAAAATCTACCTACAACAAAGAACCAACCGATCAAGAAGACCGCCGCACCGCCGATTAAGCCGCCGTAGAAGGTCATTCCTTGAAAGCGGAATTCCCCTGTCGCCAACCAGTTATAAAAGGCCTGAAACAAAGTTGCGGATAAAAAGCCTAAAATAATGGCTAAAAATCCCGTTATAATCAACCCGCGTTGCAAAGCAACGGAAAACCCGCGCTTTGTACAGGCAGCATCTGCGTAAAATAAGGCAAGCACCACGCCGATTACAATAAAAATATCGTACAGGCTCATGCCCAAAAGGTTTACGTCAGGAAACATACACTCTCCTTCGTAGCCTTCCCGAAAGAGCAAAAAAGGCTATCATCTTTGTTATTATATAACAAATTTTCATATTTGTCAACGATACAGCAATAAGTTTTCCGCAAAGACAAACCGCCCGCCTACAACAGGCGAGCGGCAGATTCCTATATAGAGCAGCGCCTTTACGACACTTCGTCCACCGTGAGCGTAAACGATTCCCCGCTCGGCAGCGTCATCCGCACCGCCTCGTTATAGACAATCGCCTGCCCTTCAAAGCAAATATCCAGCATTAACAGCAATTCTTGTAACAACTCCTTCTTTCCCACTTTTTCCGTCTTCATACTTTTGTTTTTCATACCTTTCTCCTTGACATATTATTCAAACCACGTTGTTTGTACTTTCATTATATCGCATTTTTTTTGCGTTTGCAATGTTTTCTACTTGACAAAGATTGTCGATTCAATAGAAGGTTTGTCGAAAAATGTCAAACGCCCCGATTTTTCCCGAAAAAACCGCATTATCCCCTACCATGTACGCATATAATAGAAAAACACAAAAACTTTTCCTGCGAAAAAGGTAGAAAAAAATAGGAAAAATCTTGCAAAAGAGAGCAACAAACAAGAAAAGAAAAAAGACCGCCCTTTTAGCGGTCTTCCCCATAGTTCTTTTTGGGCTTATTCAACGACGGTCACGTTGATAGCGCGAAGTTTTTCCGGGTTCTTGGGATCTACTTCCGTTTCGTAGGAAACTTTCTGTCCTTCTTTGAGCGTACGATAACCGTCCGCGTTAATGGCAGAAAAATGTACAAAAACGTCTTCGCCACCTTCATCGCCTGCAATAAAGCCGTAGCCTTTGCCCGCGTTAAACCATCTTACTGTCCCTTGACACATATATGGGCCCTCCTATCAAATATTTCGCACTCGACAATCGACGACGCACGCCTTCCCTTAAATCGAACCCATATATTTCAAGTATTACGCTACGTACTTTATCAAGTACCTTTATAGTATAACATATATTTCACCCATTTTCAAGTGATTTTTGAAAAAATTATTATCCTTTTTACAAAAAATGGCTACAATAATGGACTTTTTTACGAAAATAGCGTATAATAAACTTATAAATCAAGGTACAGGGAACAAAAAATGGATTTTTTGGAGTTGTTAAAAGCCATCCTTCTTGGCATCATTGAAGGGATTACGGAGTGGTTGCCCGTTTCGAGCACAGGCCATATCCTTCTTTTTGACGGAGTATGGCAATCGACCACAAGCACACAATCAAACCAAGCGTTTCAGGATTTCTTTTTATACTTTATCCAACTGGGTGCAATTTTATCCGTCGTCGTGCTCTTTTTCGGGAAACTTTTCCCTTTTAAGATTCGCAAAGCAACCGAACAGAACAGCGTTCAATCCACACCTGCCCCCATCCAACACATCTATTCGGATAAAAAAATCTGGTTACTTTGGGGCAAAGTTGCGCTCGCCTGTATCCCTTGCGTAATCGTCGGAATTTTGGCAGATATAGCCGACCAGCCGTGGATTATCGCAACCGCACTCATCCTGTACGGGTTTCTTTTTATTTTCATCGAACAATGGAACGCGAACCGTACCCCAAAAGTGGACGACGTATATGCCATCACTTGGTCGCAAGCGGCAATCATCGGTGTTGCACAAACGCTGTCCGTGATCCCTGGCACTTCCCGTTCGGGCGTGACCATTTTGGCAGCGTTGCTACTCGGCATCTCCCGCCCCGCGGGTGCAGAGTTCACCTTCTTCTTAGGCATCCCCGTGATGGTGGGCGCAAGCCTGTTGCAGTTCATCAAAAATTTGGACGGCGTACTTGCTTTCACCGCCTATGAATGGATCTATCTTTTCACAGGTTTCGTGGTCGCATTTGCGGTTTCCATGCTTTGCATTAAAGCACTTATGAACTTCGTCCGCAAGCATGATTTCAAGCCCTTCGGCTGGTACCGCATCGCTCTTGGCGCGCTGGTGCTTGCTACTATGGTGATCCCCACTTGGTTTTAAACCGAACAACACAGCAAACAAAAAAGCCACTCAAAGAGTGGCTTTTCTTTTTTATTTTTTTCGCACAATCTTTTACTGCAATTCTTTCCCGCATTTTTCGCAGTATTGATTTTTGGGGCCGTTGATATGCTGGCAAGCGGAACATTCCTTACGGATTTGCATCCCGCACTTGGGACAAAAGTTCACCCCATCGCTTACAATTTCCCCACACTTAGGGCAAGCGTTCCCCAGAGTTTCGTGGATCAATTCGCTGGTGTAGCCCGCAATCACGATTTGCATCGCCATTCTAACAAGAATCGCGCCGATCCCGCCGACAAATGCACACGGCAAAAAGAGCACAAACGGCACGATAAACCTTGCCGAAAATCCATCATCATCGAAAGCGTTCATTCCCGCGGTCGAAATCAAAACAAAGCAAACAAACGCAGCCAAAAATCCGCAAATCATCAACGGTTTCCCGATGGAAAGCAACTTTTTACGCAGTTTTTTCGCCTTTTCACTATTCGCAACGTTGTTGACGTCGGCATTCAGCGCCTTAATGGTTTCCTGTAAATTTTTAAACATATCTTTTCTCCTTTTTAATCAACTATCGATCGGGACTTATGGCAGGTAAAATACAAGATTTGCATTTTCTCCGCGAGTGCATTTAATCCCTTTTTTACTTCAACGAAATGCGTTTCGTCCAAATGCACAAACGGGTCGTCCAAAATACAGAACGGCATCTCCCCGTCGTACATATTTTCCAGTAAGGCAAGGCGCATACACAGCGCAACCAGCGCCTTTTGCCCGTCGCTAAAATGTTCCGCGCGTCGGGGCTGACCTTTCTGTTCAAACTGCACCTGCAAGTTTTCATCCAGCGAAACAAGCCCCGCCCATTCAGCGCCCAACGCCGCCGCGAACCGCACGAAACTCGTTTGCATAGGCGTTAGATAAGTGTCTTTTAAACTCTTATCCGCATCGGTCAGCGCTTGCATCGCAGCGGCAAGCAACGCTCTTTCCGCCTTGTAGCCGTCCAACGTTTCTTCCAACTGCACGAGTTGGTTCTTGAGTTTCGGCAAGCATTCCAGCCTTCTTTCCGAGTCTTCGAGTTGAACACGGCACTCTCTTTCCTGCGCCTGCGCCGCCGCGAGTGCGGCTTTCAGACCATCCATATCCCCAACGGGTTGCGGTTCTTCCGCGACACCGTATTCCATACGGTATTTTTCCGCCGCCGCCTGGTTTTTCTTCCACTGCGCAAGGTGCGTCGAATAGGCGTCTGCCGCCAACGCCGCCGTTTCATAGGTATCGTCCGTCAAAGCGTATTCGGCAAAAATCGTCGAAACCGTTTGCGCGTGCAAACCTTCTTCCGCCAGCAACGCCGCCGTTTCCCGCTCATAGGTTTCCTTTTGTTCCCGCAAAGAAAGCAACGTTTTTATATTCTCTTTGAGTTCCCGCGTCGCCGCCGAGAAATCGGAATTTCGAATTCCGTACTCTGCAAAGAAATCCTGCAAGCGGTTCGCAAGTTCGGCATATTCAGGCGAATAGCCAGGCGCAGCCGCCTGCACCTGCGCCACAGGGGTACGCATCAAGCCCGAAACCCCGAGCGCTGCGCCGAACATCCCGATCGCCAAAAGTGCCGCGCCCACGCCCATCATCGAGCCGATAAGCACCGCGCCCAGCACAGCAACCAACGCTGAAACAGCCGTTAATCCCAGCCATGCCCCCTTCTTTTTGCGTTTTTGCTCCACGACAGGGGCAACCGATTGCGTCCTTAATGCGTATGCTTTATCCGCCAAGATTTCGATATTGCCCAGCCGTTCTTGCGTGGGAATTCCCGCCGCAAACTGCCGTTCTTTTTCATCGAGTTCCGCTTGCTTAGGGAAGGCACGGTTTTCCAACCTAATACGCGCGCTATCCCGTTGCTTGATTGCCTGTTTTAAGGTTTTTATTCTTTCCGCATCGGGAAACCCTTTGGGGTATTTCGCCGCCAAATCGTCCGCTTTCGCCTTGCTATCCTTCTCCGCATCTTTCAACCGTTGGTAGGCATCCCAACGAGTACGTTGCACTTCTGCGGAACGCATTTTATCCAACTCCGCAGACATTTTTTTGCCGTCCGCTACTAAGGCTTTATGCTTTTCACGCAAGGAAAGCACACTCGTTTCAAGCGCCTGCGTTTCATAAATTTCCGCTTGCTTTTGGCGAATTTCTTCTTCCGTTGCAGGGATATATCCCGTATAAGCCCCCGCCGTTTTTCTCTCCGAATGGTAGGTTTTCGCCTTATCTTCCAGCGCCTTTTTCGCCTTATTATAGCCTACGGAACTATTTGCAACCAAGCCGCACAGCCGTTCCCCGATCCCTTCCTGCAAATCAATTTTCGTTTGTTTCCAAGTGATATACGCCGTTCTTTCAAACCCTTCGCTGGAAAGCCCAAACATCGTCATTCCAGGCACGGTGCCCAAATCATCACACGCCTTTCCGCGCTCATCCAAGACAACGTATTCGTCTTTCGTTTCGCTCTTTTGGTCAAACGCGCGACGAATGGTATAACGTTTGCCCTGCCATTCCACTTCCAAAGAGCCGCCGTATTTTCCGCCCTGGAACGGATTATACAGCGCGCGGATGGGATATTCTTTCCCGCCTTTTTTGTCGGTGGGCATACCATACAGCATCACCCGCAGGAATGCGGCAAGCGTCGTCTTCCCGTCCCCATTTTGTTTCAAGATTTCCGTCAATCCGCCGTCAAAGGAAAAGCGAGTATCCGAATACTTCCCAAAATTGTCGATATAGACCGAAATCAATCTCATAACTTTTCCCCCGACAAGGCTTTCAAACCCACGGCGATTACCTGTTTCTTTTGCCGTTCATCCAGCGCAGAATTCGCCATCACAACCCGCACAAATTCCCCTTCAAGGGATACCTGCCCCCTATATTTTTCCAAATCGAGCGCTTTCGTCGTGCGATCTTTTACCGAAACAGCAAAGTATTTTCCGCCCAACTCCCGCGCGATAAAGTCCGCCAAGCCGTCCGTTTCCATTTCTACTTCACCCGTCAGATAGATGCGCGGCATATCGGCAAAATCCACCGTCAATTCGCCTTCCACCTTGCGATACACCTGCGTAAAACCGTCGCAACCGCTAATATCCACGGTCACTTCTTCTACGCAGCGTTGGCTGTTTTCCACAAAGGAATGCGTCACCCCTTGCCTTGCGGTATCGAGCGCAATAAATCCCTTCGCGCCCACTTCGTCAAACCCGCGCGGCTCTAAACAGCCCGCGTACGCATATACGCCCCGCCCGTCGATTTTACCTGACGAATAGGCGTGGATATGCCCCAACGCCAAGTAGTCAATCCCCTTGTTTTCCAAGGAACGCAAGTGGATTTGTTCGAGCCCCACCGAGCCCGCAATCTGCCCGTGGAGCATCACGATATTTTTCTTTGAAAAATCCAAACACAAGTCTTCGTAGCAGGTCGCCGAGTTTTCTTTACAAAGTTCAATCCCACTCACGCAAACTCCTTCGCCCAAATCATAGGAACCCCATTCCCTACCAAAGGTTTTCAGGTTCGGCAGGTCTTCCACCTGTTCTGCGCCGTCGTGGTTTCCTTTTAAATAGAAAAAGGTAATGCTTGGATAATCGCGGATAACGCCGTAAAAAAATTCCTTATCTCTGCGCAAAGGCAATGCGGTATCAAAAGCATCGCCTGCAATCAAACCCGCCTGCGCGCCCATACCATCCGCATATTGTCCCGCACGCAAAAAAGCCGTGCAAATTTCATCTCTTCGTGCCTGCGCTTTTGGCGCGGGAAGATTTGCGCTCATTTCCGAGCCCAAATGCAAATCCGCCAAATGTAATAATTTCATAACCGCTCCCATATACGATCTTATAATCTTTTTCTATTATAGCACATTTTTGTTTCGACCGCAAGAGCAATTTTTATTTTTTTGCGTATTTTTTCATCAAATGCTTGACCTTGCAAGAAAATCACGCTATAATAATAGCGAACAATAAAAAGAAGGTGCTTTTTATGAAAGTAATTATCGTTGAAAACTATGATGAAATGAGCGTTAAAGCCGCGGAAATTTTGACGAACATCGTCAAAAACAATCCCAAAGCAGTGCTTGGTCTTGCAACGGGCTCCAGCCCCATCGGTACGTACCAAAACATGGCAAAGGATCACCGTGAAAACGGCACTTCCTACAAGGATGTTGTGTCCGTGAACTTAGACGAATACGTTGGCTTAACCGCTGACCACGACCAAAGTTATGCGTACTTTATGTACGAAAACTTATTCAAAAACATCGACATCAAGTTGGAAAACACCAACTTGCCTTGCGGTTCCGCAAAGGATTTGCAAGCGGAATGCGACCGCTACAACGCCCTGCTTGAACAATATCAACAGGACGTACAAGTGCTTGGGTTAGGCTCGAACGGCCACATCGGTTTCAACGAACCCGGCACCCCTTTCGGCTCCGTCACCCACTTGGTTGACCTTGCGGAAAGCACGATCAAAGACAACTCCCGTTTGTTCGCATCCATCGACGAAGTTCCCCGCCAAGCCCTTTCTATGGGTATCAAAAATATCATGAATGCGAAGAGTATTCTCGTCGTTGTTTCAGGTAAGAACAAGGCGCAAGCCGTTTACGGAATGGTAAAGGGCGAAGTGACCCCCAACCTGCCTGCATCCGTTTTGCAACTCCACCCTGCTGTCACCGTAATCTGCGACAAGGATGCGGCAAGTTTGCTCTAATTTTTCCAAATAAGTACATAAAAACCGACCAAAATGGTCGGTTTTTTTCTATTTTTTATGCGTTTTTTGCCGCTTTTTTTGCGTTTTTTAATCGTTTTTTTACGCTTTTTTGCCGTTATTTTATGTCATTTGCGGCGTTTTGGAGATCATCATTGATGGCTTTCATGACCGAAATCGGCACTTTTACAACAGCGCGGTCGTAGGTGACAAGCCCGTTAATTTCTTCTTCTACGTCCGACACCTGCGTATAAACGCACGCACTTAAACCTTTCTTGATAAGCGGTTTTAATTTCTTCAAATACAATTTTTTCAGGGCGGCAATTAGGTCTTCGTCCGTCTTGAAAATCTTATAGCCGAACTCCGTTTCGCTGTACACGTGTCCGTCCGTCTTTTTGGAGTAGCCGCCGAACTCACTCAAAACCACCGTTCGGGGGTCGCGCGGCACACGCAAAGGGGTATAATAGGTGTGCATCGAACGCATCGTGGTTTTCTTTTTGCCCTGATCGTGCCAACCGCTGCAACTGTCAATCAAGCGAGTATCGTCCCACCTGCGCAGGGTTTCCACCATTTGCGCCGAATCAAACTGCCCCCAGCCTTCGTTGAACGGCACCCAAAGCCCAACGCAAGTAGCGTTTTTAAGCGCCTGCACGGTTGCCTGGGCGGACTGCATAAACTCGTACCTGCCCCCATCATTTTCACGGGAGAAGTATTGATAATCGCTATCATTATGCTTTGCGCCCAAGAAAGGGAAGAGCGCAATATGCGTCCAAGTATATTCCCCCCCGCCGTTGACAAAATCCTGCCAAACGATCAAGCCAAGTTCGTCACAATAGCGATACCAAAGCATAGGCTCGACCTTGATATGCTTGCGCACCATATTAAAGCCCATCTCTTTTAAGAGTTTAAGTTCGTCGTACATCGCTTGGTTGGACGGGGGAGTAAGCAACCCATCCGACCAGTAGCCCTGATCTAAAACCCCGTTCATAAAGTAGGGTTTCCCGTTCAAGAACAGCCGTTTTTTACCCTTTTCGTCCACTCCTTCCGAAAAAGTACGCACGCCGAAATAGGATAAAACAACGTCCCCGCTGTCCGCTTGCATGGAAAAATTATACAACTTCGGATTTTCTGGCGACCAAAGGGTAAAGTTCGCCGAAAAAACGGTTTCTTTTTCAAACTTTTGCGACAACAGCACGGTTTCACCGTCAAACACGGTGAGCAACACTTCGCCATCGTATTCAACCGCAAGCGAAACCTGCTTGCTTGCCGCATCCGTTTTCAAGGTAAAATCCCGAATATATCGTTCGGGAACAATCTCCAACCACACCGTTTGCCAAATTCCGCTTTGCGGCGTGTACCAAATGGTTGCCGCGTGGCTACTCTGCTTTCCGCGTGTACGGTGATTGTCTTCCGTTTGGTCGATACATTCTACACGCAGTTCATTTTCACCCGCCTGCACCACCGCCGTAATATCCAGCGTAAACGGCACATAGCCGCCGTCGTGTTCGCCTACGCAAACGCCGCCGACGAACACCTTGCAAATTTGGTCAACAGCCCCAAAATGGAGCAACACCCGCTTTCCATCCAGCCCTTCCGCAAGGCAAAAAGTACGGCGATAGCAAAGAGTTTCATCTTTTCCAAGCACAAAACCTTCTTCAACGCCCGAATTCAGCGTTTCGGGAGAGAATGGAACAAGGATATTTTTCCACTCATCGCATACCTGCCCCCCTGTTTTGATCGTTTGAAACTCCCAAACACCATTCAAACACAGATAACTGTCCCGACGAAACTGCGGGCGGGGATATTCGGAAAAGGGGATTTCCCCTACGTTATATTTCGTTTTTAAGCGCATCTTTTTTCTCCTTTTTCGTCTTGGCAAGCAAGGGGATTATCGCAAACATCAACATAGAAACCAAACTCCCGAACAGAAAAATTTCGGGGGCGGGAATAATCTCCGTCGTCAGCACGGCATTTTCGCTTGCCGCACCGAGTGCGCGCGCCATATTGACGGCGTTGCCGATCATCGGCCCAAACACCATCGGCAGCAGCACCGAAAAGACCATCCGAACCCCTTGCAACTTCCCAACCGAACCTTCGGGGGTGTGGTCACGCACCGTCGAACCTGTCAGCGCCGTCACCAAAATATTCCCCGTAATCATCACGAACCCGAAAATACCAAAGACGATCAAATCCGCAATATGCCCTAAGTCTTTCGCAAAATACATACCCAGCAACCCTGCGGCAAAAATTCCCGCTGCAACGTAGAGCATCTTCACCTTATCCACCTTGTCGGAAAGGCGGGTTAAGTAAACGTTCACCGCACCCCCAAGTAGGATCGCAAGAGCGAACACCGCGCTGTATTCCAGCACGCTAAAATGCAAATATTCTTCCATATAGATAATCAGGAACGGCATAAAGATTTGGCAAGCGATCCCAAAAACACCCACGATTAAAAGCGTGACGTAGAACGGTTTGTTTTCTTTGATTACGGTCGGCTTAAAGCCGTAAAATACGTCTTTAAAACTTCCGCTTTTTTGCAATTTGGGGCTATCCTTAACGAAGAAAATCCCCGCGACGCCGCAAAGGGTAATCACAATCCCCAGCACTAAAAACAGGTTTTTGTAGCCACCAAGCAGGTCTTTCAAAATCCCAAATCCGCCCGCAACGATAAGCAAGGACGCCAAAGGCAAAATAGACAAAATTCCTTCGACCCCGCCACGGTATTCCGTTTCGGTGTTGTCCGTCACCCAAGCGTTAAACGCCGCGTCGTTGGCGGTCGAGCCGAACGCCGTCATTACGCAGTCAGCTACGACGACCAAAACGACGGCAAGCGAGATTGCTTGTTCGATTTCCAACCCGAAAATTTTACCGACGCGGTTCGGAGAAAGAAAGCCAAACAGCGCAACAGTAATCCCCCAAATCACATACCCCCACGATAGGAAGGAGCGGCGGTTTCCGACTTTGTCGGAAAGCGTACCTGCAAGCAGGGTAATTACGGTAGCGGTAATCCCTGAAAGTTGCACCATCAAGGTGACCGCATTCAAGTTGGGCGCAACTTCGTTATACAAGAATACGTTAAAGTACATATTCTCCACCGCCCAAGCGATTTGCCCGATTAAGCCAAACAGGAGCAAAATACTCCAACTGCGTTTTCCAAACGTCTTTTCCATAGCCAAAATGCCGTCCATAATAAGATTTATCCCATTGAGTTTATCACATTTCCCGCAGATTGTCAATAGGCACTTTTTTAACATTGTTAAGCAATTAATCAATCGACAAAACGAATAGCAAAAATCAAAATTATGAAAAAAATGAAAACCATATAAAAAATAGTTGCGCGCACGCGAAAAATGTGCTATACTAACCGTATAATTGCGGAATTTTGCGTTTTTGTCATACAAAAGCAAACCGCAAACCCCATCTTGAAACCATATAAAGTGAGGAATATTATGAAAAAGAAACTGACAGCACTCATTGCATCGTTCTTGGCTTTCACGACCCTGGGCGTTTTGAGCGCATGTAGCGGCAACGGTGACAACAGCAGCACCCCCGCCGACAGCACACCCCCTATCAGCACGCCTGACGATAGCACGCCCGGCGGCGAATACGAAGACGAAATGGATTGCCGCGTCACCGTTCGTTCGGAAGGCGGTATGGCGCTCTACGACGTTGCCGTAAAGGTGTACGACCAAGACAACAACTTGGTAAAACAAGTAAAGACCAACGGCCGAGGCGTTGCGGAACTTTTCTTGGAAACGGGTGAATATAAGTTGAAATTAGGCGACTTGCCTTTGGGATACTACTCGATGGGCAGCAGTTATACCCTTTCTGCAAGCAACCCCGACATAGCAATCACGGTCGGCATCGAAGACATCGGCTACGTGACCGAAGAAGACCGCGCCGGCCACATCTACAAAGTGGGCGACGTTGTGCATGATTTTGAATTGCAAACGATGGACGGCGAAACCTTGACCCTTTCCGAAATGCTCGAAGAAAAGGAAATGGTTATGCTCAACTTCTGGTATTTGAACTGCGCTCCTTGCTTGAGCGAAATGCCCGAATTGAACAACGCTTACTTCGATGAACGCTATAACGGCAAGTTTGAACTCATCGGTATCCACCACAACTACGGTTATTCTTTGAAGAACGTACAGGATTTCTTGGCAGGTACGCACGCCGATTATCCTTCCAACTGGAAAGACGCAGAGTTCACCTTAGATTTTCCCATCAGTTATTACGGCAACGGTATGTCGGACATCCAGAACTATTTCACGATTGAAGGCTACCCTACCACCGTTGTTATCGACCGCTACGGCGTTGTTGCTTACTTGGTGACGGGTTCGTTCGAAGGCCAAGTGGAAGTTAACCAACGTATCGGTAAATACTTGGGCGAAGATTACGTGCAAGACTTCTCGAATAGCGGCGAAGATGTCATCATCGACGGAAATCCCCCTGTTGAACCCACCGTTCCCGATCCCACGGCAGACGAATTGAACGCCGCTTTGGACGTGAACGTGACCGATTTGGAATACCGCGTTGACCCTGGTCAATACGTATGGCCTTTCGTTGCAACGGAAAAGGACGGTAGAGAATGTATCTACGCTCCCAACACGCTTGCAGGTTTGAGCAGCCCGAACACTTCGTCCATCTTGTATATCGACGTGAACGTTCCCGAAGTGGGATATCAAGACAATGTCTTCACGTTTGATTACAAGGTATCGAGCGAAGAAGGCGGTGACTACTTCTATGTTCTCGTTGACGGTGTATTGATGTTTAGCGCATCGGGCGAAAGCGACTGGACGACCTGCCGCGCTTACGTGCCTGCAAAGGGCGGCAAGCACACCCTTGCATTCACATACACGAAGGACGGTACCTACACCGAAGCGGACGACACCGTATATATCTCGAACCTTCGCTTTGAACCGCTCGGCGAAGAACCCGCAGTTGTTTTCCGTCACGCGGCAACCGAACGTCTTAGCGACGCAGACGGCTACAAAACGCTTAGCAACCCTGTGGAAACCGAACCCCGTTTTGCAAACTATGCACCTATCGTATTCAACGAAACGGATGGCCTTTACCACGTTCGTACCGTTGACGGCCCTATC
Source organism: Candidatus Scatosoma sp. (assembly GCA_045652785.1). GTDB lineage: Bacteria > Bacillota > Clostridia > Christensenellales > Borkfalkiaceae > Scatosoma. The sequence goes on from JAZOLF010000025.1 coordinate 14,849, forward strand.
CTTCTTGCAAACTTGATGGATACCGCTACACAATGGTCCATGTACGCGTTGTATGATTACGCGGTAAGCGGCTACTTCATTTACGAATTAGACGGTTTCGTAGGTGACTTGAAAGAAACTTTGGAACAATACGCAAACGCAGAAAACCACTCTGACAACGGCTACGTGCCCGTCAATGCAGAGTTGGCATCCATCCTGCAATTCATCGCAGAAGAATTCGGTTCTGGTCTTGAAAACGAATGGTTGGAAATGTGCTGCTACTACGACGTATATAACACCGAAGAAGTAAAGAACCCTTGCGAAGGTGTACACTTCTATTACGCAATCGATATCGAAATGGATTACTCGATGGCGAACCCCGAAGCAAGAGCGGTGGTTGACATCCAAAAAATGATTATGCCCCGCGGTTATAAGTACACCTTTACCCCTGAACGCACGGGCGTTTACGCAATCTCTTCCGACCGCTCGATTGCAAGAGATCCCGGCGCGATGAGCCCTATTATTTGGATGACGAACGGTGAATTCGTCTTCAACGAAGACGGTGCGGTTGTATTCGCATACGAAGCAGGCGGCTACGGTGACTTCCGTATTACCGCTCGTTTGCAAGCAGGCGTCACCTACCACATCGCGGCGGCTGACGTTGACGATAAGTTCTTCGGCGACAAGTATGAACTTGTCATCAAGTTCCAAGGCGGCGAACAAGTGCAAGAATTTACTTTCTGCGCAGAGCCCCCCTTCTATACCAGTACGGATGAAAACGGCAACGACACGGCGCAAACGTATGCGGAAGGTATCGCTTACGCCACCGACGACGATGGCTATTTGAGAGCATTGAACGCGAACGGTACGCTCGGTTCGTATATCTATGTGAATATGACCAGCGAAACGACGATTTTGCCCGTTTCCTTGCAACAAGTTTTGGCAGGCAACATCTTTGATGATACCACTTTGCAGTCGATTGACTTCAACTTCACGGGCTTGGTTTACGACAGCAACTACGACGGCGTAGCAGATTCCCCCGTTGTCGATGCAAACGGCAATAGTTATGGCGATTGCACCGAAATCATGAACGGCTATTTGGAAGAAGCGTTGGCTACCACAGGCGAATTGTTCGGCTACGTGAAAGTGACCGCGGAATTGCAAGACTTGCTCCGCGTCTTCACCATCAAGTTGTACGGCGACGAAACCTTGAACGCTTGGCAATGTATGTGCTACTACTACAAGACCATCTAATTGAAAAGAACGAACGGCTCCCGCGAAAACACGCGGGAGTTTGTTTGAACAAAGGACAATATTATGAAAAAAAGATTATTTTTGGTCGCAACCTTATCGGCGTGCGCCTTGGCTTGCGTAGCAACGGCTTGCGGCAAGATAGACGACAGCACCCCCGCGGTGAGCACTCCCCCCGAAAGCACCCCTGCTGAGCCCGTTCGGTATCAATTCAAAGCGCTGGCGGCGGCTGATGTGGATTTTTCGGAACTCGGGACGAAAGTCGTGGTCTATAACCCCGACGGCAGCGTAGCGGCGTCCTTGCGACTGGACAACAGCGGCGAACGCACGAAAACGCTCACACCCGCTGAATACACCGTGCGCCTTGAAACGGCAAACGGGGATACCGTGTACGAAACGAAGACCGATTTGACCTGTGATACGCCCGTGCTTTTGTACTATCTCGAACCCCCTACGGCAGGTACGGGGTCAGACTCCGATTTATACCAAATCGACAACGGCTATTACGCGCTCACGCTCTCCCGCTATAACCCTGCGTTTTATGCGTTTACGCCCAAGACGGCAGGCACTTACCGTATCCTTTCCTTAGGGAATGCGGACGTAGAATTGAATGTCCACGACGGCAGCGAAGTATGGGTAAACCCCGTTCCCGCAACCACCATCGACGACCTTTCCGCAAGCGACGTGAACTTCGCCTATGAGTTCCAAGTCACCCCTGCGGACATCGCAAACATGGGGGACAACGCCATCTATCAAGTGTATTTCTCCGTTGATTTCTCGTCCAAAGCGACAAACTTCGACGCGAATACAACCATTCTGTACGCGGACAAAATCAGCAATAATTACGATGCGCCTACGGAAGACGACGCCCCTGAAACGATTATTTTGACGAAGGCGGACGACGCTTTGTACGACGATGCAGGGAACATAGTTCCCTTTGGCGCGCAGGACGGCACGTTGACGGAACTTCCGTACAATGCGGAACTCGTCTATAACGCATCCGACCGCTATTACCACGTCGGCAGCGAAAACGGGCCGCTTGCTGTAATGCCGTTCACGGTTGCGCCCAGCCGCTATTTGGATATGGCGTTCAACACCGTAGGCAACCCCGAACTCAATGAAAACGCCCTGCCTTCTACCTTGTATTTGACGTTCGTTGACGAAACGACGGGCAAAAAGACGGTAAAGCAATATAACACGCTCATCAACGAAATTTACCCTTCGGCGGTCAACACGGACGGGGTGTATCCGTTGACGCAAGAAATGTATGAGTTCGTTTGCCAGTACGTAGCGCAAAACAACTCTGACAAAGTTTCCATTATCCCTGCGGAATTGCGTTGGAAAGCGCCCTTGTATTATTATGAAATGGGTACGCCCGCAGACGATCGTCCCAGCCTTTCGGGTTGGAGCGGGGATATGCCCGCAAGCGGCAACGGCACGCAGGCAAACCCTTATATCGTGAGCGATGGTAATTACTGCGCACCGTTCGGGCCGACCTTTGGGGTTTTGTATTATCAGTACACAGCGACGGAAAACGGGTACTTGACGGTCAAGACGGAAGACGAAAATACCGTGATGACAATGCTGTATGAATACGAAGTATCCAGCGGCGACAACTTTACCGCCAGCACCGAAAGCGCGGATCTCGCGGGCGCGGGCGCGTACACATTCCAAATTCATAGTGGCGGCACGCTTGTAATTCGCATTTGTTCAAGCAAATGGGAAAGCGCACAACTCCCCTTCACGCTGGAATATTCGGTCAATAAACCGATTGACGAAAACGCTGGCGCGGGTTCTGCGGATAAACCTTTCGTGTTAGAACTTGGGGAAACGGTTGCCCAGTCTAACAGCGCAACGTACGTTTATTACACGTTCACCCCTGCCGAATCGGGTTCTTACACCATCGGTACGAATAACGACGACGCATCCATCGATGTTTGGAAGAACAAGGCTTGGGGTCCAAAAGTGAAATCCATTTCGGGCGCGACGTCCGCGACCATCACTTTGGATGCAGGCACAACCTACGTCATCGGTATCAGCGAAGGCGTTAGCGAAGTATTCACCGTAGCCTTCTACCTGTTAAAAAAATAAACAAAACAACAGCCCTTTTGCACCTGCAAAGGGCTGTTTTTATTGAAAAAACGCCGATAAATTCCCCATTTTTACGGCCTTGAGCGAAAAAAAAGAATTTTTAAACTTTTTTTCGCAAAACCCTTGCATTATTTCATAATGTATGATATAATGAATAAAATTTTTCGATACAACTTGTTTTTATAATCGAAAATTGCTATAAAAAAAGGAAAATATTTTTTTGGAGGACACTTTTATGACCAAAATGAAAAAGTTTCTTGCTCTGCTCGCATCTTTGACCGCAGTTGCAACGCTTGGTCTTGCTACCGCTTGTGGCGATAAAGGCGACAGCAGCACCCCTGCTGGCAGTACTCCCCCCGCAAGCACCCCTGGTGATTCTACACCTGACGATTCTACGCCCGACGATTCCACGCCCGTAGAAAAGAAGTACACCATCACCGTGAAAAAGCCCGATGGCACCCCCGCTGCTGGCATTTGGATTCAAACCTGTGTCGGCACGAATTGCAGCACCCCTGCACAAGCGGATGAAAACGGCGTGTTTGTTTTTGAATATGAAGATGATGCAACCGTTTACCACGTGACGTCCATCAACGGCGACGACTTCGCAGACTTCGAAGCAGTTGACTTCAACACCGTTCCTGGTACGGCTGCTTATGAAATCACTTTGGTTGCAAAAGCACCCGCAGCAGTTGTAAACACCGTTGCTGACGTATATGCTGGCGAAAACAACGCAGAATTCACCGTTACCGGTACGATCCTTGCAAATAGCGGCAAAGGTTTCGTTTTGGCGGATGCTACTGGTAGCGTATTTGTATATGAAACCTGCACCGCTAACGTTGGCGACGTTGTCACGGTTAAGGCTGTTAGAGCAACCTTCGGCAACTGTGTACAGTTGAAGACGGCTACCATCGAAGCAGCAGAAGGCACCGCTATCCAAACAGGCGCTATCAAAGAATTGACGGCGGCTGATTGCGATGCTTACAAAGCAGCAACGCTTATGACCCCCGAATACGCATCCTTTGAAGGTACGCTTTCGGTAAGCCAAAACAAATATTTCAACATCGCGATTGAAGGTACGGAAGTTATCGGTTCGATCGTAACCCCTACGGATGCTGATAAGGCTACCCTTGCTGAATTGAACGGCAAGAAGATTAAGGTAGAAGGCTACGTTGTTTACGTATCCAGCGGCAAGTATCTCTACTCCGTTGCTACCAGCATCACCGAAGTAGTAGAAGCTCCTTCCATCGCTACCCCTGTATCTGGTACGGGTACGTTTGAAGACGCTTACGTAATCGAAGCAGGTAAAACCTACGTTGCAAGCAAAGATGCACAAGGCAGCGTATATTTCACGATGACGAATGCGCAAGCAGGTACCTACACGTTCAACCTTCCTGAAACGAACGAAGGCGCTCCTTATATCGAAATTACGGGTGTTAGCGAAGTAGTTGACGGCGTTTCCTTTGTTGCAAACGCAGGCGCAACCGTTAATATTATGATTAGCAACTCCGACTGGGACGAAAGCTGGAACGAAGTTTTCTTCGATACGACGTTTAGCGTTGACTTCGTCGCAGGCGACATCACCCCCGACGGCAGCGAACTTGCTCCCATCACCGTAGAAAACGGCACGACCTACACCGTAGGTAGCTGGGAAGGCGTTTGGTACAACTTCACCGCACCTTCCGCTGGTCAATACAAATTGTCCTTGACCGACTGGGCTGCACAAGCAGACAACTTCAACTTCTTCGATGCTGACTACAACACCTTCAACCGTGGCGTAGCAACCGACATCGCAGCAGGCGAAACCATCGCATTCAAGGCTTACAGCTACTTGGACGACGCATCCAGCTGGACGTTCTCGTTCGCGGCTACCCTTGAAAATGATACGAACTTTGACAGCGCAGAAGGTGGCGAAGACGAAGATGCAGTTGGTACGGAAAGCAATCCTTTCGCAATCGAAGCGGTAGGCGATTATGAAATCACCGTTGCAGCAGGCGCTACCTATTATGCAAAACTTGCTGGCGGCGCATTCCAGTTCGTTGTACCCCAAGGCGTAAAAGTATTCCTTTATGGCATGAACAGCGGTTACGTTGAAGCAGGCACTTTGGTTGCTTTCACCGAATACGCTATGTGGAACCAAGAAATGTACTTTGACATCATCAACGAAGGCGACGAAGACGTGACCATCACCCTTTCCGTTGCTGAATACGTTGCTCCCCAAGTTCTTCAAGTTGGTGACAACGACGTTGTGATCGAAGCAGGTACCGAAGGTCTCTTGTGCGAATTCACGGCATACGTAACCGGTCAATACACCTTCAAGAGCCAATCCGTATTCGCAAAAGTATTTAGCGCAGAAGACGTATTGCTCGGGCAAGGCATTGTCGCTTTGGAAGAAGGCAAAACCTATATCGTTCGTTTGTCTTCCCCTATGGGCGCAGGCTCCTACACCTTGACGATCGAAGCACCCGCAGAAGATCTTGGCGGTGACGAAGGCGAAGGCGGCAGCGAAAACGAAGACGGCGTACTTGTTTTGGCGGTTGGCGATAACACCGTTGTAATCGATGCAACCAACACTTCCGCTGAAAATGGCGTTGCTTGCTACTTCACCCCCGAAGTAAAAGGTATCTATCAATTCGCTGGTAACTTGATGGCAGTTGTTTATGACGAAAACGGCAACGAAATTCCTAAGTCTGGCGGCCGCTACACCTTGAACGCAAACGAATTGTATATCGTTGTATTCTATAACTTCATGAACATGGCTACGGTCGGTGAAAATAAAATCACGGTTCAATTGAAGGAAGAAATCAAAGACGAACCCGAAGAAGAAGGCGGTCTTGACATTTTCGCGGCACCCATCGTAACCGAAGCAAATGCGACCACGCAAATCAAGTATACCTTCACGTTGACCGAAGATATGAACCTTACGTTCACGTTCGACAACAATGATACTTGGTTCTATGTAAACAACAAAGCGAACAATCAAGGCATCAGCGGTCATCAGAAGACCGTTTATGAAGGCACTTTCCCCGCAGGTACCTATGAAATGGGTATCGGCACCTGGACCGCAGCAAACCTTACCTTGACGCTTACCGTTACCGGTACGCCTGTTGGCGGCGGTGACGTTGGTGGCGATGAAGGCGGCGAAGCAGCTGTTGTTTCCTACATCGGCGCAAACGGCTCTGGTAGAGCAATGAAAGTGACTGTTGATGCGGCAAACGGTACGATTTCCGTAATTCGTGCAGCACTCGCAGGCAACTCCCTTGATACTTCCAGCGGCGCAACCGAATACACCGGTACGTACTCCTTTGACGGCACGACGGTTACCTGCCAGATCAGCGGTTGTACGGTCACCTGGAATGCTGACGGTACCCCTGCAACCGTTACTTGGGGTTCGGCTGTTTACGAAAATTTCGTAGCACAAGCATAAGGAAGCGTTATACAGTAGAAATTGCATAACAAAAAGGATGAGAGCATAGAAATATGCTCTCATTTTTTTATGTTGATTTTCCCCCACCACGCCCCCTTGCGTGACGTAGCCAAATTGTAGGGAGCGGCGTCCCCGATCGTCCGTCCGCACCCCTACAAACAACCGTACCGCTCCCCCTTTGCCATTCTGACGCTTGCGGAAGAATCTGGAAACCTTTGTCGGCAAGCCCGCTCTTTTTCTTATCGTCGCATATCACACGAATTACCCGCCTACACTCGACCAAAAAGGCAACAAAAAAGGAACGGAAAAACTCCGTTCCTTTTTTTACGTTGTTATTATGCAACCCATTCGTCCAACGCAACTTTCAATTCCGCAAAATCTTCCGCGACCATCTTCCCGTCCTTACGGTAGATGATGAATCCGTCTTGATTGAGCACAATCGTTGCAGGCCAAGTATTCCCTTTACCGCACAATGCGTAATGCAAGGTGTTGCCGTCCGCAAACTCTTGGTCCTTCGCAAAGGCGATGGTGTAATCCTTCCACAATTTATTGTGAACGTCTTCTTGGGGTTCTATGCCTTTTCCTGGGTTGCCATACAGGAAATCCGTAACCGTTTGTTCCGTGTATAACCCTTGGATATGTTGATGCACCGCAACCGTATCAATCGCACCCGCGTATTCTTCGTAGAATGCGTTTATTTCGGGCATTTCTTCCACGCACGGCGAACAAGTTGTGAACCAGAAGTTAATGATTATCGGCTTATTTAACGCCCCTAAATTGTAATAGGTTTCCGTATCCTTATTCAAGGCTTTCAAGCGCACGTCGCTGGTAAAGAGTTTCCCGACCACCGCGTAATCGCCATAGCCCGTCAAGTTTTCCGCCACACGCTCATACAGCGCATCCGCCGTAGCAAAGCCGTTGTTGGTGACGTGACGAAGTCTGCCTTCGCTATCGAGTACCGCAAGCGTCGGATATACCGCCGTACCGCCTACCAAATAATCATACAGGCTGCTGCCTAAACTTTCTTGCATGCTATCCTGTGCAAAGATGATGGAAGTATCTTCCCACTTTTGCACCCATTTACCGATGTCCTTGCCGTACGTTTCTTGCGAGTGTACCGCAAGCACATTCACGCTATTGCCGAAACGATTTGCCACTTCGCCATAGACGGGCATCAAGTCTTCACATTCTTTCTTATCCGCTTGCCAGAAGAGAACCACCGTCGCCTTGCCGCCGCCGATACCGATTTCCCCTGCCTTTGCGTGATCGTACAGCGTATAATCTTCGCCGCCGTACACCTGCAAGGTGAAGTTCTTACTGATCATACCCGCGGGCGGTTCGGTCTTGGGTTTGGATTTCACAAATACGTTCGCGTACAGGAGCGCGCCTACGAGCATCACGCCCGCCAAGCACCAAGCCACAATTTCTAAAACCTTGTTTCTTTTACGCTCTTTCGCACGCGCTCTTATCTTTTCCGACATAGGTTCGGGCTGGCTATCCAGCATCTTCAACCCAGCCATGGTAGGCTCTTTTGCATTTTCCTGCACCGTTGCTTGGGGTTCTTGCACCGTTTCCGATGCCACCGCTACGGTTTCCAACGCGGCAACTTCCTGCGTGCCTGCGCCATTCTTTTCCAAAAGCGCCGTCAAAGGCTTTCCTTCGGGGGTAGGCGCATCCAAATCATTCGTTCGTACAAACAGCCCTGCGCCCTTCCACGAAATCGCTTTCGTCGGGCAAACGCGGATACATTCGCCGCAGTTGATACATTCGTGGTCGCCCACCGTCTTGACGTCCATCTTACAAACCGCGATACACATACCGCAGTCGGTACACTTCTTTTTATCCACTTTTACGCCCAGCAACGCAACCTTACAGAAGAACCCGTACAGCGCGCCCAACGGACAAATGAACCGACAGAAGAAACGGAAGAAAACGATACTCAAAACGATAAACGCAACCAAAAGCAGGAACTTCCAAGAGAAGACCACGCCTAACATTCCGTAATAACTCGGGTTGTTCGGCAACAGCCCGAACGCACCTTCAAACAGACCTGCGGGACAAATGTATTTACAGAACGACGGCACGGGGCTGCCTTCCATATACATAAGCGGCAGCACAACCACCATCATCCCCAGCACCACGTACTTGAAATACGAGAAGATACGCGTGAGCCAACTTTTCTTAACCTTCGGGCTCGGGATCTTATACAACAAGTCTTGACACAGCCCCAACGGACACAGGAACCCGCAAATCGTTCTGCCCAGCATAATGCCGAAAATCGCCAAAATGCCGAACACGTAAGCCGTCCATTTGTGGTCGGAGTTCGTCAGCGCACCCTGTAAACTCCCAAGCGGGCAGGCGCCGATCGCACCAGGACAGGAATAACAGTTGAACCCAGGCAAACACATTTTCTTGGTTGCACCATTGAACAGTTGTCCATCTATGTAGCCTTTTAAGTTCGCGTTGTACAGCAACGCCGTATATAATTGTATCAATCTACGCTTGCTCGGCGCGTGATTTTTCAACCATCCGCCGATTTTGCGGAAAAACTCTTTTATTTTCTTCATATCACGCCAACCCCACACATTCCGTACAAAGTTCCGCCGCTTTCTTGAATACTTCGTTCATACCGCCGTTGGCGATCCCGAAAATTACAAAAAAGAGCGCAACCGCTATCAAGGCGATTCTCACCGCCCAAAGCACTTTCGGATTGTCCAGCCAAGTTTCCCTGACGCCCGTTTCCGCCGTCTTTACCAAAGTGCCTTCTTTCGCAGCCGCAATCGTCAAATTTTTCACTTCCGCGAGCGCCGCTTTCAAGAAATATGCACGCACCAAGTATGCCGCAATCACCACCGCGAACGCCGCCCCGACGAAAGGCAAAGTATGCGTTGCCGCCTGTACCATTTCGGTATTCGTGTCCGTGTAGTTAAAGTGCGCGGGGTTCAATAAGTAGCAAAGCGGGAAGAAGAATATCGCCGCCAGCAACACCCCCGTCACCGACCAAAGCACTATCATTTGCGTTTCCAACTTGCGTGCGCCCTTGTCAAATGCGCCTTCGGGCAACTTTGCCGCCATGCGTTTGAGTTGGGTTGCCGCATCCAGTTTCGCTTTCGGTTTACTCTTTTCCACAGGGAAGAGCGCGTGAATCACCGCGCCACCCACAATCAACGCCGCCCAAAGGAGCGCAAAGAGCGAGAGTTCTTGTAACTTTTCCGCTACTCCGTCCACCGTATAGCCGCCCGAGAAGTGCAAGGTCAACGCTTTCACCGCCGTCAGCACGCCCAGCGCCGCCGTGTAGAGTAAAAAGACAATCCCATATATTGTGCGAATTTGTTTATTTTTCATTTCGCTGATCCTTTTTTATAGTTTAGAGATAAACATATACACCTGCGCATATATACCCGACTATATTATATCGTATATGCGCGCGCGTGTCAAGCAAAAATTCCCGTGGAAATCCCGTGAAAATTGTTGGAAATTTTTGCTGAGAATATAAAAATTGTTGTGTTTTTTTCCGATTTATAGTATAATACCTGTGTATGGATTATTCCTTTTTTGTATGGAAAGTCCATTTGCTATCGAAAATCTAAAAACGGAGAGAAAATATGAAAAAAATCATCCTTTCGGCATTGATTGCTCTTACCGCTGGTTGCACGGCACTCGGCTTTGCATCCTGCGACAACAAGAAACCTGCCGAACCGACGGCAACCGTGGACGTACTCTTCCCTACGGTGGACGGCATCAAGTTCGTTACAGACGACGTTGTTGATGGCAAAATCGAAAAAGGCGCAACCTTGACCTTTACGCTTGATTTGAGCAAGTGGGAAGGCGCAAAGAACTTGACCTTGTATGTCGGCGACGAAGTACTTACCCCCAACGAAAACGGCGAATATTCGTTGACGGTCAACGAAAACACTACCGTTCGTTTCGGGGACGTGACCATCACCTTCAACGAAACGCCGGGCGTAGAATACGTGTCCGAGTACGAAGAAACGATTACCGTGCCTTTCAATACGCAACTCAATTTCTCGCTCGACATCGACCCTTTCTACACCGATGAATCGGCACTCGTCCGCGCAGGTACGCGTATCATGGAACCCAACAAAGACGGCTCTTACACCGTTGCGGCTACTTCGGATATGCAAATCAGCGTTTTGGACGTCGTTAAAGAACAACCTACCGTCACTACGGGCGGTACAAGCAACGAAGAACCGTTCATGATTTATAGCCCTGCGGACTGGGTATTCATCGCAGAACAGGTAAAAATCGGGAACACGAACTACGTCAACGGTTATTATCAGTTGGCGGCTGACCTTGACTTCAAGGGCCGTACCATTCCCGTAATCGGCGACGCTACGAAGGTAGGCGTTGACCAAGTAGAAACCTACTTCGGCGGCTACTTCAACGGCGAGGGCTACACCATCAAGAACTTCAAAATCGAAGAAAACGACACCCCTTACGTTGGTTTGTTCGGCTACGCTATGGGTAGTTTGGAAGACGCTAACTTGGGTACGATCGTTAACCTGCACCTTAAAGACTTCTCCGTCAGCGGCGTTATGAGCGGGAGCGCATCCCAAATGCTCTCCGTTGGCGGCTTGATCGGCTACGGGATCGGCGTTAACGTAATCAACTGCTCGATCAGCGGCGGTACGATCTCCGCAACTGGGAACGAAATGTATCTTTCCTACGTGGGCGGTGCTGTCGGCGTATTGCAATCAGCATTCGTCGATATGGGCAGCAACCAAAGCCGCGTGACCGCGCAACTTGCATACGTGAGCGTAAAAGACACCCAAGTGTTCGCAAACGACGGTATCATCCCCAACGCAGGCGGTCTTGCAGGGCTTGTTTATGCTCCTGAATATTTGTCCACCTGTACGCTTATCAACTGCTATGCGCGTGACGTAATGGTTTACGGTGCAATCCAAACGGGCGGCGTTGCGGGCCACATCTCCGCTTATACGTCCGTATTCAACTGCTACTCTACTGGTCTTGTTTCCGCAATCGCGGAAATTGACGACGCGTCTATGCCCGAATACAGCGTTGCTTATGCTGGAGGCGTCGTAGCGTATGCGGAAAATGAAAGTGCCATCACCCGTTCTTTCTCCGCTGCTTACCTTTCCGCTGATGCTGTACTTGGCAGCAACTACGCATTCACGGGCGGCATCGTTGCAAAAACGGATGCGGCTGGTACTTACTCCCCTGACGCAATCGAAGCGGTGCTCGTTGGCAACTACTACGCAGAAGGCGGCGTGAGCGAAACGGTTGACTTCACCAGCGAAGAATTCTTGTATAACACGCTCGGCTGGTATGACTTTGACTGGATCTACGAAGAAGGCGAAACCTATCCTTCCTTCTATTTGAACTACGAAGACACCTACACCGCTGGGTTTGAAACCAAGTTCATCTTTGTGAACTCGACCGTCGGCGGCAACACTTACTATCAAGTAAACATCACCGAATACGCGGCGCTTTCCTTCGCGATCATCAGCAGCGAAGTTTCCGTTAGCGAATATATGAGCGCAGACAACGGCGCAATCTCTTACGGGTTCTTCTTCGACGAAGAATGTACCCAACGCGTACCTTACTCCTACCTGTTTACCTTGCTTGAACAAACGATCTACATCGGGTTCATCGACTATTCCGACGTAGCAGGTACGTACGAAATGAAGGTAGCAACGGGCGACACCGCAACCTTGATTTTGAACAGCGACGGTAGTTATGAATACGAAGACGGCGAAATCACGTCTGGCGGTATCTATCTCTACAACGGCTCGTATATCACGTTCAACAGCGCGCGTTTTGCAAGATATGCAAACAAGGGTACGATTAACGATTTGTATCAACTTGACTTCTACACCTTCCGCGGCGATATTCAATCGAACGGCGATTTGCACATCTACGACGGTACGTATTTCACGAAAGCAAGACCTTTGGTTGCAATCTCCAACTTCGGTATCGAAGGGGAATACTACTTCGGCGAAGACACCTACGCGCTCCATAAAGACTGGTCGGCAACCGTAAACGGTCTCCCCACCACCTATACCTTGAACGGCACGGCAATCGCTTTTGCAAACGGCACGACGGGTACGTACGCAGACGGCGTACTCACCATCGGCGGCAACACCATTAACGCAGTAGATACTTTCAAGGGCGAATGGATCATTTCCGCAGCCGAAAATTACGGTATCAGCGTGGACGGTAAAGGCAACTTCACGATGTCGTCCGCAGGCGAAACCATGAGCGGCACTTACGAGTTGAACGCAAACGGCACCGCTACGTTGAAAGTTGGTACTTCGACGATCGGGATTATGAGCATCGACGAAGAAGGTTTCCTTTGCTTGGAAGGTAACGGTTTGAGTTTGTCCTTCAACCGCGCAGACGGTTATAAGGGTACTTGGACGGCGAACCACGCGAACGGTACGGCACTTCTGACCTTAAACGGTATCACCGTGGACGGCAGCGGTCAAGGCGAAATCGCATACTGGGACGGCAATACCTACTCTCTCTTCTATGCGATGGAATACGGTAGAATTACCCTTTACAATGGTGCAATCGTATTCGGCTATATGTCCTACAACGCAGCACAAGATACTTTGGTTGCTTACTTGTACGACAGCGTAAATATGCTCATCGACGAAACGAACGCTTACACCTTCTACCATTACGACATCTTCCTTGGCGAATGGGTTGGTGAACACGAAGATCTCGGCACCGTTTCTTTCAACGGTTTCGGCTCATACGAAAATATGCAATTCAGCGGTCACCTTTCCATCAACGGCGCAAGCGTACCCTACACGATGGATATGGATACCATGTCTGGTTCCTTCTCTTACGGCGACAAGGTATATACCATTCTCCACAACGTACTAGACGGCACGATTGCGATTATCGTTGACGATTCGGAAAAGACCTATGAACGTAAGGATACTTACGCTGGCTACGAAATCGTAGATATGAACGGCGGCAAGTATATCTTCGACGGTCGCGGCAACCTTGAAAATGGCGGCGTACTCACCGTCAACAAGAACGGCGCAACCACCGAATACAACTATAAAAACTCTGCAAGCGGCACGATCGTAAGCAAAAACGGCGCACAAATTGCTACCATCACGATAGAAAACAACTTGTACGTTTGGAAAGAAGGCACGACGAGCACAAAACTTTATCGCAACAACGCATTCGTTGGTACTTGGGCGGTGACGGGTTATTACAGCCAAATGCTCACCTTGAACCCTATGGACTTGACGGGCAAGATGATCGGTTCGTTTAACGGCCGCGCTGTGACGGCAATCTACGACGAAGAAACGGGTATCTGCACCTACGGTAGCGAATATTTGGTTCCTTTCGAAAATGGCGACTTCGCAATCTCCGTAAGCTCAACCCTGGGTACGAGTTATAAGGTTTGCACCAAAGCAGATAAACTCGCAAACACCATTTGGACGCAAAAACTCAAATTTGCAACCACTACCTTCAAGTTTGACGGTACGGGTATGAGCCCGAACTACTCTTCCAGCGTGACCGCTGTTGCAAGCCGCGTGGAAGGTTCGATGTCCGCTCCTACCACGTTCACCTATGAATACTTGGCAGATTACGACGTATTCCGTTTGTATGCAACCATCAACGACGTCACGCGTATCTACTTGATCGAGTTCGTAGAATATACGGCAGGCATCGAAGATACGGGCGCTTACGTGAACACAGAAAAGACGATGGCGTTCACTATGACTTCGATTGACGAATTGTATATGATCCAAGCGGTTGAAAAGGTAACGGGCTACACCTACACCTTCAACGGCAGATACTTGAACGACACCACGCCTGGTACGGTCACGGCAACCGATAAGGAAGGCAACGTTGTGGCAAGTTATTACTACGTATTGACCAACCGTGCAACCACGCTTGGTAAGATCGAAATGACGCTCACCCACACCGAAACGGGCGCTGCTTATACGGCTGTATTCAATATGTTCGACAACCCGTTCAGCATCACCTTGACGGCAATCTAAACAAACAAAAAAACTCTCTTCCCACGAAGAGAGTTTTTTATTTTTGCTATAAATCAAGCCAATAATCATCCACCCGAATATCGGGTGGTTTTTATTTTTCGGGCATAGCCCTTGTTCACTGGCATAGCACAAATGTGCTCTTTTGTTGACCTGCCAGTCATGCACGTGTTACTTGCTACCCGTCAACGGGTCGCGCGGATCAAAGAGGCTGAGTTGATCAGCCTCTTTATCCGCTTTTAATTGATTTGCAACATATTCTTGTATCGCTTTGGTGTTTTTACCCACCGTATCGACATAATATCCTTTACACCAAAATTCGCGATTTCGGTATGCAAATTTCATGTTTCCCCATTTTTGAAATATTATCGTCGCACTCTTGCCTTTCAGATATCCCATGAATACCGAAACGCTCATTTTAGGGGGAATAGATACAAGAATATGTACATGGTCGGGACATACTTCTCCCTCTATTATCTCCACGCCTTTCCATTCGCAAAGCTTTCTTAATATTTCTCTAACTTC
Organism: Candidatus Scatosoma sp.; assembly: GCA_045652785.1. Classification (GTDB taxonomy): domain Bacteria; phylum Bacillota; class Clostridia; order Christensenellales; family Borkfalkiaceae; genus Scatosoma. The sequence goes on from JAZOLF010000025.1 coordinate 30,122, forward strand.
AAGCCTATGCTCTTCGTAAAAAACTTTTCTACGATATTTTGGTGCAAAAACGATATGGTACTTGCAATTCCATTTCGTATGTGCTAAACTATTTGTGGTATTAGATGAGTCTGTCATTTTAATATCCTCCGATTGTGTATTTGATTTTTGACTGGCGGGTCATACTTTCATTATACACAATCGGAGTTTTTAT
>JAZOLF010000026.1:0-6346 GCA_045652785.1 Candidatus Scatosoma sp.
CGCGGATGTAATCATCGGCGGATTTCGCAGCCTTGGCGAAGTGAGTTATGAGCGCGAATTAAAGGAAGAAACCAACTATTTTGAGCAGGTTGCTAACCTATCGGCGCGGACGGGCGCTGTGGTGATTTGCGGTTGCGTGACGGACACGAAGGGATTTAAGCGGAAATCGGCTGTGGTGGCAGAAGACGGGCGCTTGCTTGGCGTTTCGGATATGATGAACGTGGTGGATGGCGAGATGAACAGCGGCGCGGCGCTAAAAGTGTACGACACAAAAGCAGGGAAAATCGGGGTGCTTGTTGCGGAAGATTTGTGTTTTCCCGAGATGGCAAAATCGCTAACTCTGTGTGGTAGTGACGTGATTGTGTGCCCCTATGGACTCGTCGAAAATGGGGTGGAGAGCGTCTTGATACGTGCCTATGGGTTTTGCTATGGTGCTCCTGTTTGCTTGTGTGGAATCGGGTATGCGGCAATCGGCGGTGTGGACGGCGCTTTGTCGTTTGCATCCCCTGTTAACTTGGCGGTGACAGAGTTAAATAACGCTAAGGAGTACCATTTGATTGAAATCCGACGGCGGGGATTGTATCGTCCGCCGAAAAAGCCGTACTGATTAGAAAAATGACTGTAAAAAACGGAGCAAACGCTCCGTTTTTCTGTTTTGTTAGATACCTGCTGCCTTGATTTCGCGTTCAGTTGCTCGTTTTTGATCGCGCGCGGCGATGGTTGCTTTCTTGTCGTAGGTGTGTTTACCGCGACAAAGGGCTACTTCCACTTTTACAAGCGAATCCTTAAAATACAGTTTCAATGGTACAAGTGTGTAGCCTTGTCGGTTGATTTTACCTGCGATTTTAGCAATTTCGCTTTTGTGTAAAAGCAAACGTCTATCCCTGCGGGTATCGCGACTGTGGAACCCGTCGGATTTTTCATAGAAAGCGATGTGCATATTCTTGATAGAAACGATGTTACCACGCACAAAACAAAAGCAATCGTTCATATTGACGTTGCCTGCGCGCAGGGATTTAATTTCGTTGCCTTCCAAAACAATACCTGCTTCGTATTTTTCTTCAATAAAATATTCAAAAGATGCGCTTTTGTTTACTGCAATAATTTTCATTTTTTCACCTTTTCAATCAATTCGAATACCGTTCTTCTGCGGTAAAAATCTACATCCACAACTTTGATGAGTAGTTGCTCGCCGATCGTAAAACTTTGTTTTGCGCCTTTGAGTAAAAAGCGCTCGGGGATACATTCGTAGTTGCCAGGAATGCTTTCAATGGGGATGAACCCTTCAATCGTGTTCGGCAGTTCGGCAAAAATTCCGTGCGAAGTGACGCCTGAAACAACGGCGACGTACTCTTTGCCCAAGCGTTCGCTCATATACATAGTTGTATAGAGCGCATCGACTTCCCGTTCCGCTTCGGCGGCGTTGCGCTCACGATCGGATGATTTATCCGCCGCTTCTTCGACGAATCCGCCAAACGTTTCGCACGCTTGCGCGTATCGCCCGTTTAGAATTTCCTTAATGATGCGATGGATGCACAGGTCGGGGTAGCGGCGAATGGGGGAAGTGAAGTGGCAATAGCAGTCACTTGCTAGCCCAAAGTGCCCCACGTTTTCAGGGGAGTACCTTGCCTTTTGCATAGAGCGCAGCATAACGCGGTTGAGCACCGAATAAACGGGCAGATCTTCCGCTGATTTTAAGAGATTTTGATAATCGTAGGGGTGGACGTCGGTCACGCTAAATTTCGCCTTTAAGCCCAGCCCTTGCGCAAAGTCGCGGAAGGATTGCGCTTTCTCTTCGTTCGGCTTTTCGTGCACACGATAAACAAAGGGCGCTTCGATGGATTCCATATAGGATGCAACCGTTTCGTTGGCGATGACCATAAACGCTTCGATGATTTCGTGCGAGAATTGACGCTTATAATCGGGGATTACAATTTCGTCGTCAATGAGCATAATCTTTGCTTCTTTGACGTCCAAAGTGACGTTCCCTTTTTTGTGGCGCATCGCTTGCAAAATCTTGGTGAGATCAGCAAACAGGGATACCATGTCTTGAACGTCGGCGTATTTTTGTAAAGTTTCTTTGTCGCCGTCCAGCATTTTGGTCACTTCGGTATAGGTCATTTTGTGGGTGGAGCGGATAACGCTTTCCACGATCTCGCTGTCAACAACCACACCTTTTTGGTTAATGCGCATTAAGCAGGACAAGGTCAAACGGTCTTCCCCTTCGTTCAGCGAACAAATCCCATTAGACAAAGACCTGGGGAGCATGGGCAAAACGCGGTCGGGGAAATAGGCGCTCGTGCCGCGGGCAAGGGCTTCCTTGTCGAGTGGAGAGCGGTATTTAACGTAGTGCGAAACGTCCGCGATATGCACGCCCAAAAGGTAATCATCACCAACCTTTTCCACGGAAACGGCGTCGTCGATATCGCGGGTGTCTTCCCCGTCAATGGTGACGATTCGTTGCCCACGAAAATCCCGTCTTCCTGCCAAGTCGGCAGGAGTGATGCCGCGATCCTGCTGCTTTTGCGCCGCTTCTTCAACGCCTTCGGGGAAAGTTTCGTGCAAGGAATAAGAACGAATGATGGACAATTCTTCCGCGAAGAAGTCTTCTTCGTCCCCCAAAACTTCGATAATTTCACCGCCGGGTGATTTGCCATAAGGGTATTCGGTGATGCGCGCAACCGCCTTTACGCCACTTTTGATGTTATAGCAACGGTGCAGGGGAATAAAGATTTCGGTGGAATACCGTTTTTCGTCGGGGATTAAATACCCTGCGTAGCGATCCTTGGTAAACGTACCGACGATCTCGGTGTAGCCGCGCTCCAAAATGCGGACAACTTCCCCTTCGTCGCCTTCTCTTCCGTAGGTGCGTTCAATCAAAACGGTATCGCCGTGCAACGCGCCGTGTAAGAGCTTGCGGGGCAAAAAGAAGTCGTTAGGGTAAGAGTTCTTGTCTTCGGGAATGAGAAATGCAAAGCCGCGTTCGTTGCCGCTGATTTTACCTTTGATAAGCCCCAAAGATGCCGACGTTCCATACCTGCCCCCGTTGTCTTGATAAATCAAGCCATCACTTATGAGCCCGTCCAGCACTTCTACAAGCCGTCTTTTTTCGCGATAAGGGATGGCAAAAACACGACAAATATCGCTTGCCGTCATTTTGTTTATTCTGCCTTCTTCAAAGGCTTGTAATAGTTGTTGTCGAATATTCATATAGTACCGTATTCAAAAATTAGATAGATTGCAAAGAATAAAAAATGGGCGGCTAAACTAAGCCGCCCAAAAGGTTTTGTCTGATAGTAATCAACCCCAAATTGCTGCGTTGTAAGGTACAACGAAGAAGATAACCGAGAACACGAGAAGAATTGCCAAGCAAATGATGGTCCATTTCTTCATTTTGGATTCCAACGATTTACCCTTGTTCTTACCGAAGAAGGTTTCGGAAGAACCGCCGAGTGCGTTGATGCCCGTCGAGTTACCTTGTTGCAACAAGATGAGAATGATTGCTGCCAAAGCGGCAAGAGCCATTACGATAACCGTGGCGATTGCAAGAATGTCACGGATGAGTAGTGCGGTGTCAGATGCTAACAAATTGATAAACATAACGTTTTGTCCTTTTTGTGATTTTTCTTGTTCGGTGGAAAACCCGCCAAAGCGCATAATTCTTTATAAATTATAGCATACAAACGAAAATATCGCAAGTATTTTTACGCCTTTTTGGAAAAATTTTCGGGTTTCTTACTTTTTAATCAACGTTTCGCCTGTCATTTCTTTGGGTTGCGCTATTTTCATTATGTCCAGAAGGGTGGGCGCAAGGTCAGCGAGAACGCCACCTTCGCGCAAGGAAACGTGTTTATATTCTTCGGAAACCAAGATAACGGGAACGGGGAAGGTGGTGTGTTGCGTGAATGCTGTCACGCCGTCGTCTGCTATCATTTGGTCGGCGTTGCCGTGGTCAGCCGTCACGATTGCGCTGCCGCCCATCGTCAAAATCTTATCCGTCACTTTCTTCACACATTCGTCAACCGCGTGCACGGCGCTAACTGCCGCGTCCATAATGCCCGTGTGTCCAACCATGTCGCAGTTTGCAAAGTTTAAAATCACAACGTCGTATTCGCCGCTGTCGAGTTCTTCAAGCACTCTTTCGGTCACAGGATAAGCGCTCATTTCGGGTTGCAAATCATAGGTAGCAACTTTCGGGGAAGGGATAACGATACGGGTTTCACCTTCTACGGGCGCTTCCAACTTCGCGTTGAAGAAGAAGGTCACGTGCGCGTATTTTTCCGTTTCCGCGATATGGAGTTGTTTCAAGCCCAAAGACGCGATATACTGGGGCAGAGTGTTCGTGATTTCGTCGGGCGGGAATGCCACGCCAACGTTTTCGAAAGACGAATCATACACCGCAAATCCAACGTAGGTAGGCGCAAGGAAACCCGTTTTTCTTTCAAAACCGAGCGTTTTACCCGTTTTTGCATCCACAGAAGGGAATTGTTCTTGCGAGAACATACGGGAGATTTGTCTTGCTCTATCTGGGCGGAAGTTAAAGCAAATAATGCTGTCGCCTTTTTCGATGAGTGCGATAGGGTTGCCGCCTTTCGTCAGAACGGTGGGAACGATGAACTCGTCCGTTACGCCTTCGGCGTAAGATGCAAGCGCGCAGTCTTCTGCGGAGCCTTCAAAGTGCTTGCCTTCGCCAAGCGTAAGCGCGTTGTAAGCCTTTTCTTCACGATCCCAGTTGTTGTCACGGTCCATTGCATAGTATCTGCCGCTTACAGATGCGATTGCGCCGAAAGACAATTCAGCCATCTTCGCTTGCAAATCTTTCAAAAAACCTGCCCCAGAAGAGGGCGCAACGTCACGGCCGTCGGTGAATGCGTGAACGTACACGTTGTCCAAGCCAACCATCTTAGCCATTTCGATCAAAGCGTACAGGTGTTCGGTGTGGCTGTGAACGCCGCCGGTCGAAACCAAACCGTACAGGTGGAGTTTTTTGCCGTTTTCTTTTGCCGCGTTCATCGCTTTAAGAAGTTCAGCATTTTTGAAGAATTCGCCGTTGCGAATGTCTTTCGTGATCTTCGTCAAATCTTGATATACGATACGGCCTGCACCGATGTTCAAGTGCCCAACTTCGCTGTTGCCCATTTGCCCGTCGGGAAGACCAACGGACATACCGCTTGCACCGATGATGGTGGAAGGGTATTCGCTTTGCAACTGCTTTACGTATTTGCTGCCGTCCGCTACGATTGCGTTGCCGTCGCTCGAAGGGTTAACGCCATAGCCGTCCATGATGATAATAGCGTAAGGTTTTTTCATAGTTTATCTCTCCTAAATAGGGTGTTTACACAAAAAGTAGGGGGCAGGTATGCGTTCAACGCCCACACGCCCCCTAAAATGCGCTTTTAAAATTACTTATCGAAGTTTACGATTGCCGCAAAGTCAGGTGCTTTCAAAGATGCGCCGCCGATCAAACCGCCGTCGATTTCAGGCATAGCCATAAGTTCTTTACAGTTGCCAGCGTTCATGCTGCCGCCGTATTGAATGCGAAGAGCCGCTGCTGCGCTTGCGTTAAACATTTCGCCAACCGTCTTACGGATGAATGCGATCGTTTCGTTTGCTTGTTCAGCGGTTGCGGTTTTACCTGTACCGATAGCCCATACGGGTTCGTAAGCGATAACGATCTTGGTGATGTCATCGATACCTTTCAAACCTTCGTGGATTTGGGTAGCAAGTACTTCTTCCCTCTTGCCAGTTTCTCTTTCTTCCAAAGATTCACCGATGCATACGATAGGGGTAAGGCCTGCGTTCAAAGCGGTAAGGGTACGCTTGTTTACGGTTTCGTCCGTTTCAGCGAAGTATTGTCTACGTTCGCTGTGGCCGATGATAACGTATTCTACGTTATATTCCAAAAGCATAGCCGCGGAGATTTCGCCCGTGTAAGCGCCTTTTTCTGCGAAGTGTACGTTTTCAGCACCGAGTTTAATGTTCGTGCCTTTGATTGCTTCCGCAATAGCGGGGATGTTGATTGCAGGAACGCAAACAACTACGTCGCAGTTTGCATCCGTCACAAGGGGAGCGATTGCATTCACCAAAGCAACGCCTTGGGATGCGGTGTTGTTCATTTTCCAGTTGCCAGCGATAATGGGTTTACGCATAATATTTTTTTCTCCTATGATTGTTTTTATTCGTGATGAGAGAGTGGCTTTGTTGCCACTCTCCGTTTTTGCAAAAATTATTTGTCGTTCAAGCAAGCGATGCCGGGCAGAGTTTTGCCTTCGAAGAGTTCCAAAGATGCACCGCCGCCCGTGGAGATGTGGCTCATCTTATCCGCATAACCGAGAATTTGAACAGC
>JAZOLF010000027.1:0-2752 GCA_045652785.1 Candidatus Scatosoma sp.
TTCGTTTCTCGGAATATCTTGGAAATGTACTGTCCCATAATCCCCAAACAGAATAGCTGTATCCCACCGATAAACAAAATGATACAAATCGTCGAAGGCCAGCCTGCTACGTTGTCACCGAACAAAAGCGCGCGGATAAAGACGAAGAACATGGCAATTACCGACATAAACGTGAAGAAAATCCCGCTCCAAGACGCGATTTTCAACGGCGTATCCGAAAAGTTGGTGACCCCTTCCAAGGAATATTTGAAAAGTTTCCAAAAACTCCACTTCGTTTCGCCCGCAACCCGTTCTACGTTTTCATATTCCAGCCAGTAGGTCTTAAATCCGATCCAGCCAAAAATCCCCTTCGAGAAACGGTTGGTTTCTGCCATCGCCACGATCGCGTCCACCATTTTGCGTTTCATTAAGCGGAAATCCCGTGCGCCGTCCACAACGTCCACGTCGGAAATCTTCCCCATAAGTTTATAGAACGCGCGCGCGAAGAAAGAGCGGATTTTGGGTTCTCCCTTACGGGTAACCCGACGGGTTGCAACGCTGTCGTATTCCCCGCTGGCGATAAGTTCCAGCATCTTCGGGAGCAAGGACGGCGGATCTTGCATATCGGCATCCATCACCGCCACAAGGTCGCCCGTCGCATTGCAAAAGCCTGCATACATCGCCCCTTCTTTTCCAAAGTTTCGGGAAAACGAAAGGTATTTTACCCGCTTGTCCTGTTCGGCAAAGCCCTTGATAACGGACAAAGTGTTGTCCTTACTGCCGTCATCCACGAACAGCAGTTCTATTTCGTATTGTGTCAAATCCCCTGCCACTTTGCACACTTCTTCGTAGAAGAAGGGGAGTGCTTTTTCTTCGTTGTAACAAGGAACGATTAAAGTAATTTTTTCCATACCACCATTATACTCCCCCTTTCGCCATTTGTCAAGATAAAAATAAAATTTGACATTCCAAGAAAAGTATGTTATGCTTTTATCACTATGAAAAGCATTAAATTGTGGCACATCTTTGCCGTTATCATCGGATACTTTGCTTGCGTTGTGGGGATAGCCTACGCCACCGCTCTTCTTTCATGGCGTTGGTGGTTGCCTTTTTGCATCGGCGTTGGAATTTGGATTACCGCAATCGTATTTTTCATCAAACGAGAAAGCAACGCAGAAGTTGGCTCTCTCGCCTTGCCCGCCACAGCACTCTCTTGCGGTCTCTTTATCGGCGCATTCATCATCGGGACACAAATCCGTGTAGTCTTTCTTGACCTTGCTTTGCTTGCAGGGCTTACAGTAGGTTGCTTTTTAATATTAATGGCTTTGCTCACCCCTGCACAATTATCAAACCGAGTTTGGTATCAAGCGCTTTCGCTGGTGATTTGGCTTAGCATTAGCATCACTGGTTTGATTTTCACCGCACGCGCCTTACTCCCCAGTTTACCATCACGGGGCATATTTTTGCTCTTCTTCTTGTTGTTGCTCGGGTTCTTCGGTTTTGGTGCATTGATTGAGAGCTATGATTTTAAGGAAACCTGTTCTTCACTCGTTCTCCCCCTAATCGCCGCTACCTGTCTTATCGGAATTCTTGCTTTGCTTCTTATATCAGGCGGCGATGGGTGCGATTGCGACGGGGGTTGCTGTGACGGAATGGATTGTAGCGGCGGCAACCACAACGCTACACAATACACCAAACGAAAACAGCGACCCACCACAATGAGCCACCTATCCAACGGAATTGTATAATAAAAAACGACGGCAAAACCGTCGTTTTTCTATTCATCGCATATCTGCTATGGGGTTATTCTTCGATAAACGCCCAAATACAACCGCATCTTACCTACATTAGATCGCCTATCAAAAAACGCGGAGCGTTATCGCTCCGCGTTTCTTTCATTAGTCTTCGTACTTTTCAAGCAATTTAAGATCGATACCCTTTTCGCCGATTTTGATGATTTCTACTTTCACCTTGTCGCCAATGTTAAGCACGTCTTCTACTTGGTTCACTCTCTTTTCGGACAGGCGGGAAATGTGTACCATACCATCCTTACCAGGTGCAATTTCAACAAACGCACCAACTTTAGAAAGGACACGTACAACTTCGCCTACGAACATATCGCCAACTTCGGGATCGTGTGCGATGGATTGAATGATTGCCTTCGCGCGTTCAGCGTTTGCAATGTCGCCAAAGCAAGCAACGCAAACGGTACCGTCGTCTTCAATATCAATCTTCGTACCCGTTTGTTCGATGATCTTGTTGATAACTTTACCTTGCTTACCAACAACGTCGCCAATCTTTTCAGGGTTGATTTGGAAAGAGATAATCTTGGGTGCATACAAAGAAAGTGCAGGAGCAACTTCGGGGATGCATTCAAGCATCTTGCCCAAAATGTGGCGTATTGCGTCTTGCGCTTGCGCGATTGCGTCCAACATAATTTCTTTGGAGATACCCTTGATCTTAATATCCATTTGGATAGCGGTGATACCCTTTTCTGTACCTGCTACCTTGAAGTCCATATCGCCAAGGAAGTCTTCCAAAGCTTGGATGTCGGTAAGGATAACGTATTCGCCCGTTTCTTGGTTCTTGATCAAACCCATTGCACAACCAGCAACGGGAGCCTTAATGGGAACGCCTGCGTCCATGAGTGCCATGGTCGAACCGCAAACGGATGCCATAGAAGACGAACCGTTGGAAGACATGATGTCGGATACCACGCGGATTGCGTAAGGGCATTCGCTTTCGCTGGGGATAACAGCAACCAACGCTCTTT
>JAZOLF010000028.1:0-4790 GCA_045652785.1 Candidatus Scatosoma sp.
GGATTCGGGAACGAACAAGCCGCCGTCCGACGCCAAGCCCTTTACAATGGCTTCTGCGCCCGTCACTTTTTCTTTACCGCGCGTTGATACAAAACGCATTACTTTGCTCATCAGAGTTCTCTCCTTTCTTTGTATAAAAAAACGCCGAAACGACCTGCGCTACGGCGTTTAAGTGTTCAAATCAGACGCAGCAGATTACAGGTACTTCGCCACAAAATCAGGAAGTTCTTCCTTCGTTGCGGTCACGCTTACCGTAATGGTAAGGCCACCTTGTTCTGCCACTTTGTCAAGCATATAGAAGAAACTTGCAAGTTCAGCAACGGGCTTGCCGGCGATACGAACGATACCGTCGATATAAACGTACTCGTTGTCGTGGTTGCCTGCGATAACGCCCTTGATGAATCCGCAAAGAGCCGCTTCCCCTGCGATATCGTATTCGGTGATATCAATGAAACGGATTTCGCGTTCCAAATCATACATACCGCGTTTGGAATCGGTAATAAAAATCATATGTCCTTTCGCTTCGGATACGGTTGCGTTCGCCGCGTCGATGAGAAGTTTCGTCTTACCAGTACCTTTTGCGCCATAAATTACTTTAATCATATCAAAATCCTCCAAGATTGATTTTCGCCACCCGAAAAACAAAGAACTTACTCGGGTTTAATATAGTGTAGCAAACTTTTCAAGCAAATTCAATACCTTTTTGAAAAATTTTTCTCAATTTTCACGATTTTTTTTGCTTTTTTTGTAAAAATCGTCCACCCGTTATACGAGTGCCGCCACAAAACGCTTAATTCTTGCCAAGCCTTCTTCAATATCCTGTTCGGAGAGTGCATAGGAAAGACGGATGCAGTCGTCTGCGCCAAAGGAAATACCAGGGATCGTCGCCACTTTTTCCGCTTCAAGCAAAGTATCCGCGAACGCGATCGAACCGTCGATTACTTTATCGCCGTACTTTTTGCCGTACAAACCATTCACGACCAACATAACGTAGAACGCGCCGTCTGGCTCAACCCCTTGTACGCCGTCGATACCATCGATAAGCGAAAGCAATTTTTTGCGTCTTGCGTCGAACACCGCCACCATCTTTTGCATATCTTCTTCGGGGGAGTTCAACGCTTCCATCGTTGCGTATTGCGAGATAGAACTTGCGTTCGAAGTCGCATGGCTTTGGAAAGAGTCGATTGCCTTTGCCACGTCTTTGGGCGCAGCAAGGTAGCCGATACGCCAACCGGTCATCGCGTAGGATTTGGAAACACCGTTGACGGTGATCGTCAAATCCTTCATCTTCTCGCTGCAAGCGGCGATAGAGAAAGGTTTTACGCCGTTGTAGCACAATTTTTCATAGATTTCGTCGGACAATACAAAAATGCCCGCATCTTCACAAACTTTTGCAATCGCGCGTACTTCCGTTTCGTCGTACACCGCACCTGTGGGGTTAGACGGAGAGTTAAAAATCAGCATCTTCGTCTTGGGCGTGATCGCCGCTTTCAATTCTTCCGCGGAAAACTTAAACTTGTTTTCCTTCTTGCAGTACAAGTACTTCGGCACACCGCCGCAAACTTTTACCACTTCGGGATAGGTGAGCCAGTAAGGCGCGGGGATAATAACTTCGTCGCCTTCGTCCAAAATTGCATAGCAAGCGTTGAAAATGGAGTGCTTTGCGCCGTTGGAAACGATGATTTGGGAAGGTTCGTAATCCAAGCCGTTGTCCTTTTTAAACTTTTCGCAAATGGCTTTGCGCAAGGGCAACAACCCCGAAGACGGGGTATATTTGGTTTGCCCGTTATCGAGCGCCGTTTTCGCCGCCGCGATAATGTTATCGGGGGTATTAAAATCGGGTTCCCCGACACCAAAGGAAACCACAGGTTCACCCGCCGCTTTCATCGCCTTTGCCTTTGCGGAAATCGCAAGGGTCAAGGACGGGGAAATAGACTTCATTCTCTTAGCAATTCTTTCGTTCATATCGTTGCTCCGTTTTTGATTTTTTTGTTATCTTCCTTATTTTACAAGTTTTTGAAAAAGAAAGCAAGCGCACGAACCCCGAATTAACAAAATAAATGCCAAATTATCGAAATTTTTTCTCATGTGGCAGGTTTTAATTCATTTTCTCGATTATCTCAATCAACAAAATTGAACACATCTACCCTTTCCCCCTACTCTTGTAGGGGCAGGCGCCCGTCCATCCGCGCCTGAACCGCCCATTTCCGCCTTCCCAAACAAACGAAAAACGCACGGCAACCGCCGCGCGCTTATTTTTTTCTTTCAATTCCGTTCGTTGATTACGGTGGGCAAAATCTCCGTTGCAGGCTTGCCCCCTTTGACCCCTTCAATCAGCACCAAATAAGGCTTTGCCCCATCTCTGCCTGCCACAAATTGTATTTTCTTCGTTTCGATTCCCACACCCTTCAAGACGTAGCAAATTTCCGCCAAACGGTCGGCGCGATGCACCATATTCAGCCTTCCCCCATATTTCAAAACCCTTGCCGCCGCCTGCGCAATTTCGGGCAGCGTCAGCGTAATCTCTTTACGGCAAACCGCCTTTTCGTATTCCGCGTTATCAAAACCTGTACCCACTCTCTCGTAAGGTGGATTGCACAGCACCAGCGAAAAGTACTCGTTATATTCCTTTGGAATATCCTGCAAGCGGCAATTCTCCACCGAAAAGTTGGTAAACCCGTTCAAAGCGATGGTTTTCTTCGCCAAATCGCAAAGGGGCGTTTGCATCTCAAAAAGGGTATAAGGCGCAGGGGTTTTCCCAAAATAGAGTGCGTGCGTATGAAAGGCAACAATCCCGCTCCCCGCGCAAAAATCCGCAATTTTTTCCCCTTTTTTGACGGTTGCAAAACGGGATAACAGCACCGAATCGGACGTAAACCGATACAGCCGCGTATCCTGCACAATTTTCAAATCCGCGATCCCCATGTCTTCAATTACTTCATATTCGTTCAAAGTGATTTCCGCCATACTTTTGCTCCTTTTTCTCATTATAACACAGGCATAATTCTTTGTCAATTCTTTGGAATAATCCGCCCGTAAATCAAGCAAACTATGGGAAATGGAACGGCTTACATCTTCAATCCAAGCAAACCGCGACGGCATCCAAAAAATCCTGCCCGCGGAAGATATTTTATCCTTCGAGTTTGACACTCTGGACGGCGTACCGTGTCTGCTTTTTTACGCAGACGGAATGGTGAACAAGCAACTGCTGGGGGAACTCATCACCAAGCCCCTGCAAGACACCGCTCTGCCCGACGGGGAAGAGAGAAAAACGGTCGCACTTACCGCCTGTCGCTTTCCCGAAGTGCAGGAAATTACCGATTTTCCGACCTGCGCGCAAACGATTTTAGACGGCAACGCCCTGCTGCTTATCGATGGAATTTCCGTTGCACTCTCATTCGGAGCGAAGTCCTTGCCCGCCCGATCCATCTCCGAACCCCCAACGGACGTTGCGGTAAAAGGCCCGCGCGAAGGGTTCATCGAAAACGTGAAAACGAATATGGTTTTGCTGCGCAAACGGCTGAAAACGCCCAACTTGCGTATGGAAATTTCCAAGATCGGCAAGCAATCAAACACCGCCGTATGCCTTTGCTATTTAGACGGCATCGTCAACGAACAGGTGAAAAAACAGGTGGAAGAGCGCCTGCGATCGGTGGAAATCGACACCTTGCCTGATTCATCTTACGTCGCCGCCATTTTAGCGGAGCGCAAGCACTCCGTTTTTCGGTCAGTCGGCACAACTGAGCGCCCAGACGTCTTCGCGGCAAAACTCGCCGAAGGAAGAGTGGGCGTACTGGTGGACGGCTCACCGATTGCGCTCACCCTGCCCTTTGCGCAGGTAGAAGACTTCCAAAGCAACGAAGATTATTACGTTTCGCCATTTATGGCGACAATTTTTCGTCTATTGCGGCTCTTTTCGGTGTTGATTGCCCTGCTTGCGCCGTCGCTGTACGTGTGCAGCCAACTCTTTAAAGTACAACTTTTGCCCTTAAACTTAACGCTCACCATCGCAAAGAGTACGAAAGACATTCCGCTCTCACCCAGTATGGAAATGTTCTTGGTGCTGTTCGTTTTAGAAGTGCTAAAAGAATCCAGTATCCGTATGCCCAAGTACGTCGGAATGTCCCTTTCGGTTGTCGGGGCGTTGGTTTTGGGCGAAGCGGCGGTATCCGCAGGTTTTCTTTCCACGCCCACCATCATCGTCGTTGCCTTTTCGGGAATTTGCCTTTACGCCGTCCCCAACTTCGTGGAAACGGGGAGTATCCTGCGTTGGATTTTTCTGATCGCCGCAGGAAGTTTGGGCCCGTTCGGCTTAACCGTTTGCGTGGCGCTTGTGCTGTATTATATGCTCACCGCCGACAGTTTCGGTATGCCCCTGCTTGCCCCTTTTTCACCCTTATCCGCCCGCGATTTAAAGGACAGCATCACCAAATATTCGCTGTTTTCCCTGCAACAAAGACCGAGAATTTACGGCTCAAAAAACCATACAAGAATGAAACGGAAGTAAAAAAATATGCAAAAACATCCACCCATGTACGCATTGAATACAAATTCAAAGGGCTTAAATACCCGACAGTTGACGTTTTTCGTCGCGCTGATCGTACCGCTCGGAAAGATATTAGAACTCCCTTCCCTGCTCACCGCTTATGCGGGGGGTGATTTGCTCATCGCCGCCCTTTGCGGCTGCCTGCTGGAATTTTTATCGTTCGGCGCGTTGGTATGGTTTGCAAAGCGTAGCGGCTCTTCCCCCGTAGAACGGCTAAGACATACGCTTGGAAGTCGGAGGCCAA
>JAZOLF010000029.1:0-5738 GCA_045652785.1 Candidatus Scatosoma sp.
TTTGCCGTTTTCGCGACAGCAGAAGAAATGTAAAAGGTGCGTAGTATATTCAGTTATATATCTTGTTCTCATCCGTGTTTCCCTTTTCGTGTTTTCGATTATAAAGATTTTGATAGTTCAATGCCTGAACACACAAAAAAAGTTTTTTAATTTTTTTCTTGAAAAGTTCCGTCAAAATTTAGTAGGATGAGAAAAAATGTCCATGGGCGTCGTTTTCTGTCATTCGAGTAATAAAAAAGCACCCAGCAAGCGACTTTCGTCGCTCGATAGACGCTTTGCATCGTACTTCTTTTGTGCTAAATTCACCGCGTTTTTCTATATGGTCGCTGCTATTGATTAGCAGCTCCACGCGGTCGTTTTTCCACCGCAATTTTATTTTCTCCTTGTTAAACTGTATTACTTTGGGGGCTTTCATTATTTTAATTATAAGTAGAGGTGGATTCGAACCTGGATGGCACTTTCGCACCCCCTTTATTTATAAGGGATTCAGCCGTTATTCGCCAGTCGTTCGCCAAATCTTTTTAAGTATACAAAACTAAAATTGTTCTACTCTACCAAGCAATAGAGTTTTTACCTTTTTTCAAATAGGGAGTTATATCTATCCTATCATACGATTTATACCACTCGCAATCGCCGTATTGATTGCTTGTAACGTATTGCCCATTGATAAACAGCGTATAATCGCCATCGCAAGCAAGACGGCAATTCACATCGCCTTCTTCCCATTGAAATTCATCATAAAATCACCGTAAGTATCGGGTTTGGATTTCCTTATCTACCCAAATCTATTTTGCTTTTTTGAAGCCCATATTTTATCCTTTTAGACCATCTTCTACAATTAATTTTTATATGGCTTTACGTATTTATAAAGCGCGCTAATATCATAGTTTTTCCCATTGAGATGTTTTGCCAACGCAATCGCCGCAGGTTTCGGTTCTCCCGAATGTTTTTCGTCGTAAATATTATATATAAGCCCGAAGTTATCTTCCCCGATACACTCTTTTTTGTTTGCCAAAGTACAAAGTCTAAAAAGAAAAATCTTTTTAACGAAAGTGAGTTCTTTTTCTACCGCGTCAAAGACCTTTAAGAATCTACCGCCAATTAACTCCTTTTCCGTTTCTTTGGCAAAATCCGACCAGCCTAATTCCGTATACCACACGGGCATATCCCCTGCGCCAAACGACTGCATAACGCTATACAAACGTTTTTGTCCTTGCAACCATTCTTCATCAATTTCACCCGTCTTCAAAGAATAAGGGTGGAAATTCATAATCTCAAAGAAATCTTCTTGTCTATTTGATTTCTTTTCACAAATCGAAGGATATTGCCCTGATTGAAGTTCAGAAAACACCTTCATCAAGTACATGGGTGCATCATCCGTATTCCAAAAACCAGGAAACAACACTTTCGCGTTTGGGTTATTTTTCTTAACGCCTGCATTTGCAAAATAGGATAAATCTAAAACGATTTTTACAATTTCCTCTTGCGTGTAGATATAAGGTGCGTTTTCTTTCATCGTTTTGCCCCAGATAAAACCTTCACGATGCAAAAAGTCACCACTTGTGCCGTCGGGTTCGTTCGTCGGTTCAAAATAACAAATATCGGGAAAGCGCTGTACAATCAACTCATACAGTTTTCTCTGCACGTTTAAGAAACGAATATATTTTTCCATTTCCTTTACTGGATCGGGCACCGCCCAACCGTCTTTACAATCAAAGTCTGCAGGATATAAAAATGACCACGAAAGCAGACAAAAATCCTTGACCCCTTTTGCTTTTAACGCATCCAAATATGTACGCAATCTTTCCGCGCGTTCTTCGATAATCGTTACATTATCATTTTCATCGCAACGGGCAAATTCGTGAAAACGAAGCCAAACACGCATAATAGACGCCCTAAACTCGCCTGCAAAGTGCGCTATAATCTCATTTTTAAGACCTTTGTCCACATGATCATTCAGTTCGCAAGAAACTTCGCAAAGTCCAATTTTGGGATTCGGCTCTCTCATTATTGTAAAATCCTTATGCTATACTTTTTATGGCTACGTCAAATTCCCTCATCGCCAAGTAGTGTTTTCAAAAGTACCTGCGCATAAATTCTCACCCCAAAATCGTTGGGATGATTGACGCTGTTCGCAAGCAAATCTCTTGTAGGCTTGCCCTGCTGTTCCAACCACAAAAATGCGGTAGAAATCTTTGCAACGCCTACACGTTCGTATTCCGCCCCTAATTCGAGCAATACTTGTTCAAACAATGGCTGATTTACGCGCCATCCAATTGCTTGATTGTTGGGTAATAAGGTCGAATACAGCAACACGTTTCCGTTAGGATTTTTTGAAAAATATCCATCTATGATGCCTGCAATATTCGCCTTGAATTGTTCAGGCTCCGTTAATACATCGTTTGCGCCAAAGCCTATGCAGAATAAATCCGTATCTGCCAAATCCGCCCCGCATTTTTCTTCAAAGTTATCGATACCGTTAATAGAACTCCAACCACCAACGGCTTGATTGCAAACAGAGATTTTCGCTGCGTATTTCTTTTCCAAATACAGCTTTACAAGCGTATTCCAATCGGGCAGGTACGGGCTGACGTTACCACCGTATTTAGTTCCAGTTGCATTGCAGCCAACCGTAATCGAATCCCCATAGAGCAAAATTTTTGCTTTTTTGTTTGCTTTCAGCTTTTCCACAAACGATTGTAAAGGCTCATCTCCTACGATTAAGTCAGGCGAAATACTTTCGTTTGTTTTATAGGAAACTGCAATATAACGATCAAAGCCGTCCACGCCTTCACTGAAATAGATATATCGCTGTTCAGGGAACGAAAACTCCATCTTCAATGGGTCTGCTTTCAACATAATCGCAGCATTAGGCTCTTTCCTAAAATAATCCTCCACCGCAAAAAAAGGCAAATCCCCGCCTACGATACGCTTGATTTTATTCCCGTCAACCGTATAGTCAATACCTTCTTCATACAATACGTCCCCAAAGATATTTTTTACTTCAACGCGACCATGGGTGGGGTATCCGAGCAATTGTATATAACCTTCTTCGCCGATTATTACCCCCGTTTCGCCGATAATTTCATCGCTATTCCATATAGGCGTAAGCAACTTTTCTATTGCACTTTCGTCAAACTTTTCTATTTTTTTAAGGATTTTCATTTTTTCAACCTTTTCAAATCTTCATCAAAATACACGTATACGCCTGCTGTCCAGCCCATCATTTCGGGAGTATCGTATTCAGCCGATTGTCCTATCTCGCCAGTAACTGCGTCGTATTTTTCCCAAAGCCGTCCCGTCTTAATAAAATTATTATCCACGGCGCGGTTGTATTTTTCCGCAATTCTTTTTGCATCTTCGTGCAACCCCAACCTTTTCAATGCCTTATACATAATGCACGTTGCCGCAGGCCACATACAAGGATAGTCCCATTGATAATATACATCTTCACCGCGATAAGGAGTAGGCGTTACGCCGTTTTCATATTCCAAAATCGACAGCACCTTTTTCAAGCCTTGCACGTCGGCAGAAATACCGTAGGCATAAGGATAAATGGATATTGCACTGACAATTTCTGAAAATTTATCGTCCACAAAATTATAATCAAGATAAACTCCTTGCTTTTTATCGTAGAAATAACGCTCTATAAGCCCTTTTCTTTGCTCCGCGTTAGAGCGGAAAGGCTCAGGGCTTTCCTCGATAATTTCGAGCATTTTAGCCGCTTTACACTCCATTTCATACAAGAAACAGTTCAAGTCAAGGTGTACAAAACTGCTTGCATCAATTTTACTGCGTTTCGTCCTAAAACGCATATTGAAATCGAGTCCGCTTTCCGCAATCGCCATAATGTCTTGCGCAATAGCAAGCTGTCCTTCTCTTGTATCTGCCTTTTCCAAAACTCTGTCCGACAAGCCTTCGTAGTTCAGCATTTTTAAGTCTTCGTCGGCATTCGTCGAAAAGTTATTCAAACCGAAGTTCGCCTTACGCTGCGTCTGCCAAAAGTCGTACTCTTTCACGATATACGGCATATATTTTTTGATGATTGCCGTATGTTTTCAATTTCTTCGGGGGTTGCTTTGCGTAAAATACGTTTGACCGCATTCGGATCATACGGAACGGTAATCAGCGTAAAACGGCGCACACTATCCACCAAAACAATTTGCTCGGTGTTGTGTTTGCCCATCTTTACCCAAACGTAATCACCCTGCTGTACCTGCTTGCTTTCATCTAAATACCAGTAATTACAGCCCGAATAGCCCAGCGGACTAACACCCGCAAAAACAATTTTACCCCTACCATGTACGCATTTAGGATAAATTTCCTGCATTTCTTCCCACAAATTCGAAGAGAAACTCTCCACGTCCGCGCGATGCATAAGTAGGGTATATACGCCGCCTATAAACCGCCGTTTGTCCGCGGAACGCATCAACAAGCGCACCGCCACCACGCAATCATTTGCGCGGCGCTCTTCCCGCGAAGTTTCCCCGCCGACCTTCGCGTACGGATAAAAGTCAAACGCGATGCCAGAGCGGTCAAACTGCACGCTGTATTCGCTACGATACGCGCCCGCCAACAACCGACGCATCCCGAAAACGCACTCTTCCAAATCTTCAAAGAGTACCGCCCTTTCATCTTGATAGTCGGTGTATTCGTTTTTTACGCAAATGCGAAGATCCGCCTTGCCTTGCGAAAAGGGTTTCGGCGGCAAACACGTAAGCGTGAACGTTGTTCCTTGTAAACAAATGGTTGCCATCGTCTTACTCTATAACATCCAAGACAAGGGGTAACTTTTCGGGGGGCGTTTGCGTGATAATCGTCGCATCCAACAAGCGCTTTTCCGCTGCCGCAAATCCGCTTGCTTTGTCCGAATACATAACCGCAATCGGGTCGCCAACGTTGACAAAATCCCCTGTTTTTGCTTTCAAATACAAACCTGCCGTCGGGTCAATTACATCTTCCTTCGTGTTTCTGCCCGCGCCAAGCAGCAAACTTGCAACACCGTAGTTTTCGGTATCGACCGACGAGATATAACCACTTTGCATCGCCAAAACCACTTTGGAGTACTTCGCCGCGGGGAACTTTTCGGGATGCAAAATCCATTCCGCATCGCCGCCTTGCGCACGCACCATTTTTGCAAACGTTTCCAGCCCTGCGCCCGAAGAAATGGCATCCTTTGCCATCTTTTCGCATTCTTCATACGTGCCTTTTTCTGCAAGGACCAAAATGTGTGCCGCAAGCGCAATACAAAGTTCCGTCAAATCCTGCGGGCCGTTGCCTTTCAATGTTTCAATCGCTTCGATAACTTCGAGAGAATTCCCGATTGCATAGCCCAAAGGGGTACCCATGTCCGTGATGAGTGCCCGAACTCGCTTACCCGCACGCTTGCCGATTTCCACCATCCAGCGCGCCAACTCACGGCTCTTTTCGAGCGTTTTCATAAACGATCCGCTACCCGTCTTTACGTCCAAAACGATACAATCATCGTCCGCAGCCAACTTCTTGCCCATAATGCTGGATACAATGAGCGGCAAACTATCTACCGTCGCCGTCACGTCACGGAGTGCATATAACAATTTATCCGCAGGCGCAAGCGTCGCGTTTTGACCGACGATTGCAATACCGACGTCGTTTACGATTGCTTTAAATTCATCAATGGGAATGTCTGTACGAAAACCAGGAATCGCTTCTAACTTATCAATTGTTCCTCCAGTATATCCTAAACCTCTACCACTCAT
>JAZOLF010000030.1:0-11233 GCA_045652785.1 Candidatus Scatosoma sp.
GGCATCGTGTTGGCGATTGTCATTTTGCTGGCGATGGTGAGCATTCATGAGTTTGGCCACTACTTAGCGGGGAAACTGCTCAATTTTAAAATAACCGAATTTGCAATCGGGTTCGGCCCTGCGGTCTTTAAAAAGCGGAGCAAGAAAACGGGCGAATTATTTGCGGTGCGCATCATTCCGTTGGGCGGCTATTGCGCCTTTGATGGCGAAGAGTACGACGAAGACGATATTCGCGCTGAAATGCAAAAGCAGGAAGAAGTGCAGGCGGAAGAGCCGTTTGAAGGCTTTTCGGCCGGCGAAAGAACCGAAAATGCGCCTACCGTGTCTGCGCCGAATGAAAAAATAGACGAAAAGCAGGAAGATGAGTATCCCGAGCCGAAAGGGGTTCGGTTCAACGAACAAGCCCCCTGGAAACGTATTATTGTGCTAATCGCAGGCGCGCTAATGAACTATGTTTTGGCGCTCATCCTTCTCTTGATTATGTGCTTTTCCTACGGAGTGCCGATGTGTATTGCCATTCCTACGGACTATGATGCAAGCACGACCCTTACGCCCGTTGTATGGGAAACAGAAACCTTGTCCGCGGCGGATATTATCGTCGAAATGGACGGAAAAAAAATTACCATGTACACCGATTGTATGGATGCTTTGAAAGGAAAATCCGCTGGCGAAACCGTATCGGTGGAAATCTACCGCTTGACCGAAGAAGGCTGGAAACCAAAAACTGTCACGCTGACTTTGCAGACAAATGCGGATTTTAAAAATTCCGCAGACGTGGAAACGCTTGGGAGTGTGATGGGTTTACAAATCGGTACGCAGTCAGTTAAGACGACGTTTGGAAGAACGGTTGGCGGCGCGTTTGCGTATTCGGGCGAGATGGCAACATCGGTCTTGAAAACGCTTGGTGAGTTGATTACGGGCGCGTTTGGCGATCAAACGGCGGACGTGGTTGGCGGCCCTGTTTCCACCATCGGGCAGACGGCGCAAATTGCGGTGGCAAGCCCGTTCTCCTTCCTGTATATGGCGTCCTTTATCGGCGTAAACTTGGCGGTGTTTAACCTGTTGCCCATTCCTGCGTTGGATGGGAGTAAAGTGATTTTTTGCATTATCGAATGGATTCGTAAAAAGCCTATCAATCGCAAAATTGAAACGGCAATTCATTTTGCAGGAATTATATTCCTGTTCGGTTTTGCAATCCTGATTGATTTATTAAAACTTTTCTAAAAAAATTATGGCTGTCAAGCGAAAATGCTTGACAGCCGTTTTCTTATGGTGTATAATCGTTAAGGATGAAGGGAAAGGGGGCGTAAAAATGAAAGACGATTTACAGTTTTTGCGGCTTTGGGATTTGTATTCCCCCCTGCTTACGGCAACACAAAAGGAAATCACCGACCTGTATTTTAACTACGATTTATCGTTGGCGGAAATTGCAGAGCAAAAAGGTGTGTCCCGCCAAAGCGTATCCGATTGCTTGCAAAAGTGCAGAAAGCAACTGGAAAAGTACGAAGAAAAGTTGCAATTCGACAAGGCGCTGACCGATTTGTCGCTCGAATATTCCGCGATGATGACGGTGGTGACGGCTTGGATGGAAGACCAACGCAAGAAAAATCCGCAAATGGCGGTAGAGTTGGATCGGCTGGAAACGGCTTTAAAGAAGACGCAAGCGGAATGCGGGTCGAAAACGGACGGCACGGACGAAGAAATCGTCTATAAGATTTTCCGCGGCGACGGGGAATAAGGAGAACGACATGGCGTTATTCGGCGGTTTATCGGAACGGTTAAACCACATATTTTCAAAACTTACGAAAAGGGGAAAGTTGACGGAACTCGAAATTCGCACGGCGATGCGCGAAGTGCGCGTGGCTTTGCTGGAAGCGGACGTTAACTTGAAGGTTGCCAAGCAGTTCATTGCCGACGTTTCTGAAAAGGCGGTGGGACAAGAGATTTTGCAATCGCTTAACCCTGCGCAACAGGTAATCAAGATTGTCAATGAAGAACTCACCAACTTGATGGGTTCGAAGAATGCGAAGATAGAAGTTTCCCCCAAACTCCCCACCGTGATTATGATGTGCGGGTTGCAGGGTGCAGGGAAAACGACGCTGTGCGGCAAGTTGGCGCTCCAACTCAAAAAGCAGGGCAAACGGCCGTTGCTCGTGGCGGGGGATATTTACCGCCCCGCGGCGATTACGCAGTTGCAGGTCGTTGGTAAAAACGCCCAAACGGAAGTGTTTGAAAAGGGTACGCAAAGCCCTGTCAAGACGGCAAAACAAGCCATTGAATATGCTCGTTCGCAAGGCTACGACACCGTGATTTTGGATACTGCGGGTCGGTTGCAAATCGACGATGCGTTGATGCAGGAACTTGAAAACGTCAAGAAAGAAGTGGAAGTGACCGAAACGCTGTTGGTTGTCGATGCGATGACTGGTCAAGAAGCGGTCAACGTTGCGCAGACGTTCAATGAACGCTTGGAGATCACGGGTGTGATTTTGACGAAACTTGACGGCGATACGCGCGGCGGTGCGTGTCTTTCGATCAAAGCGGTGACGGGCAAGCCGATCAAGTTTATCGGCGTCGGTGAAAAACTCACCGATCTCGAACCTTTCTATCCCGATCGTATGGCGTCGAGAATTTTGGGTATGGGCGACGTGCTGTCCTTGGTTGAAAAGGCGCAACAAGCCATCACCGAAGAAGATGCGAAAAAGATGCAGCAAAAGATGAAGGAAAACTCCTTCACGCTCAGCGATTACTTGGAACAGTTTGCGATGATGAAAAAGATGGGCGGCGCTCAAGCGATGCTTGCGATGCTCCCTGGTGCCGGCAAACTCAAAGTGAACGAAGGCGATATCGACGAAAAGAGAATTGAACACACGAAAGCAATTATCCTTTCAATGACGATGCAGGAAAGAGAAAACCCTTCGATCATCGACAGTAAGCGCAAACGCCGTATTGCGGCAGGTTCGGGCAGAACGGTGCAAGAAGTAAACCAACTTCTCAAACAGTACGAACAAACGAAGTTGCTGATGAAACACTTGAAGGGCGGAAAGGGCCGTATGCGCTTTCCCTTCTAAATAAAGATTGATACAAACGGGGCAACCCGAAAAAAGAAAGAAAATATTTTAAGATACTATGGAGGTATTATTATGGTAAAAATGAGACTTTTCAGAATGGGCGACAAGAAGAACCCTATCTATCGTGTAGTTGTTGCAGACAGCAGAAAGGCTGCTACCGGTGAATACATTGATTGCATCGGTCACTACAACCCTGGTACGACCCCTGCGCAAGTGACCATCAACGTTGAACTTGCAAAAGAATGGATCGCAAAGGGCGCACAACCTACCGAAACGGTAAGATCTTTGCTTATCAACGCTGGCGCAATGGAAAAGCCCGCTAAACTCAGCGCTGCCAAGACGAAAGGCAAAAAGTCCAACAAATAATGTTTTTTAACGCCGATTCTCGGGGTAAGAAAACAGGAGTTACAGCATGTTGGATTTAATTAAGTATATCGTCAATCAATTTGCGGAAGATAAGGAAAACGTGGAATACGCGGTGACCGAAAAGGATAGAGTGATCGAAGTGGTTATCACCCTTCCTTCTTCCGACATGGGCAAGGTGATCGGCAAACAGGGGAAAATTGCAAAGGCGAGGCGTACCATCCTTCGCGCGGCGACCCCCAGAAACAGCAAGAGATACGTTGTGGAAATCCGCGAAAAAGGCGGCGAAACCGTAGATCTTGGGGATGAATCGGAAGCCGAATAATTTAGGGCAAAACTGCGAAAGGCTTTCCGCTATGGAAAGCCTTTTTGCGTAAAAAGTGGGTAGCAGGTATGGAACGACTGATTATAGGCGAAGTGTTAAAGCCACAAGGGATCCGTGGGGAATTGAAAATTAAAACCTTCACGGACAGCCCCGAAGACGTAAAAGCATTCGGGACGGTGTATATCGACGGAACGGCATATAAAATTTTGTCTTTCCGCGTGGATGGGAGCGGCGCGGCTTACGTAGGCTTGCGCGGGATTCCCGATCGAAATGCAGCGGAATTGTTCCGCGGTAAGAAAATTGAAGGCGATCGCGAAGATGCCCCTGAACTCGAAGACGGGCAATACTATATCGTGGATATGATAGGCCTTGCTTGTGAAAGCGAAGAAGGCGAGTATTTGGGTACGCTCTGCGACGTGCAAATCCTTTCTTCGGATATTTACACGCTGGAAAAGGACGGGAAAAAGATTTTGTTCCCCGTTGTAAACGGCGTTGTTGTGGACGTGGATATGGAGAATAGAAAACTCATCGTCAATAAGAAAAAGTTCGACGAAATCGCGGTGTATTAAGCTTAGCCATTTCAATTCGGTTTGAAACGGCTAAAAGGAGTAAAAATGAACGAGAAAAAGGCAAATCAGTTGCTAAAACAAGGCGAAATTCTTGCAAAGGCAAAGGAATACGAAAAAGCAATGAAGCTTTTTTGCCGCGTAGCGAAAACGGGCAGCTTGCCCGCGCAGTGCCTGATTGCCAGAGTGTATATGGAGCTTGGCGATTACGAGCGCGGTTGGGCTATTTTTCAAGACGCGAAGGAAAAGGGCTGCTTGGACGGCGATTGGGGTATTGCTGTTTGCTATTATAAGGGCTGGTATGCTGAAAAGGACGAAGCGAAGGCGGCGCGCATTTGGGCGCAACTGGCGGAAAAGGGGCATGCTCCTTCGCAAAAAAGCTTGGCGGTTTGCTATAATCTTGGATGCGGCGTGGAAAAGAACGCTGATCTTGCGTTTGCGTGGTGTATGAAGGCGGCAAAGCAGGGGCATATGGGCGCGCAATGCGATTTGGCGAGTTTATATTATAACGGAGTCGCCGTAGAAAAAAATTACGCGGAAGCGGTGAAATGGTTGACGCTTTCGGCGGCGCAAGGCGATCCGAAGGCGCAATACCATTTGGGCGTTTGCTACGACCATGGCAGAGGTGTTGCCGTAAATATGAAGGAAGCGATCAAGCTCTATCTGAAATCTGCAAAGCAGGGGTACGTAAAGGCGCAATACATGTTGGGTTATTGCTATAAGCAGGGAATAGGCGTTGCTAAAAACTTTCATAAAGCGGCGCGATGGTATTTGCTTGCGGCGACGCAAGGGCATGCGGAAGCGCAATGCAACTTAGGGATGTTCTATTTCGAAGGAATGGGCGTTCGTCAAAATTTTAAGGAAGCGTTTGCGTGGTATGAAAAATCGGCGGTTCAGGGAAATGCGACTGCACAATTTTACGTAGGGCTTTTTTACTCGCAAGGAAAAGGCGTTAGAAAGGATCTTGCTCAGGCGGTAAAGTGGTATCGTTTGTCCGCGGAGCAAGGCGTTGCGGAGGCGCAAAACAATTTGGGCGCTTGCTATTATAACGGCGAAGGTGTTCTCCATAATTATGGAGAAGCCGTCAAATGGTATGAAAAGGCGGCGTTGCAGGGGCACGCGAGGTCGCAGTATAATTTGGCAAGATGCTACGAAAAAGGGGTAGGCGTACCGCAAAGCTACATCAATGCGATGAAGTGGTACAGCTTGGCGTCGGGGCAAAATTTTGCGGACGCGGCGAAGCGTTATGAAGAGATGAAGATGCTTGCCCCCAAAGAGCTTTTTCGCTGATAAGCTTATAAAGAAAAACGCCCGTTCGCGGTGCGGACGAGCGTTTTGGATTCGAAAAAAAGCTTAATTTTTTTCCGTGGATTTGGGGTTCATGATTTTGATAAGCTGATCGAACGCGCCCGATTTGCAAAGGGCAATCATCACGCCCGTCGCGATCAACGCGTCCGCAGGGATGTACGTGCATTGATAAATGAGCGAGTAGACGAACGCATTCGCGCTTGCCCAAGCAGGGAAGCCTGCGCCTGCACCGAAGGCGTCAAAGAAGATCATACCCGAAAAAAGATGCGAGAGAAAGCGAATGGAGAACACGCAAATTGCCCCTAAGACAATGGGTAAAATTTCCCGTTCCTTGCGGCGCATTTTTCCGAAAAAGCCCATCACGCCGACGCTCATAAAAGCGAGCAAATAATCGAAAACGAAGGTAGCAGGTGTGAGAATATACGGATCTTCGATGAAATTGAGAAGCCCGTGTACCAGCCCTACAACGAAGCCCTTCGTCGGTCCGAACGCGTAGGCGTAGATCATGATCGGCACGAAGGATGCGAGCGTGACCGATCCGCCCGTTTGCGCAAAAATAGGCGCTTTCAAAACGGCGAGCGTAAAGGACATCGCAACACAAATGCCTGCAAACGCCACTTCCTTGGCACTGGAACGGGTTTTGCCAAACCTGCCGATGAGCGCGATGAGCGCCAGCAGGGCGACAACGCCCCCGACGGAAATCCAACGAACAATCTCGGTGGTTTCTTCGCTGACGGACATCAGGGTGGAAAAAAGAAACATAAAAACACTCCTTCTCCGTCGCAAAGTGCTACTCAAATAAAAAACGCCACGCAAAAAAATGCGTGGACGCCTATATCGTTGATATAGCAACTATCGGTCTTTCGCTCAAGGATTACCTTGCCGATTCAAATGGTATAATCTCAGCCTTTCGCCTGACGGCGAGAAGCACCCACGACGGATATTTAATTTAGTAAGCCTATTATAATACGCTTTTGAAAACTTGTCAATACTATATAGGAAAAAAGGAGAAAAAAACTTATGCGTTATGATTTTTACGCGTACGTAGATAGAATGAAATACATTCGCCGTTGGCAACTGATGCGTTCTCAACGAGACGAAAATATTATGGAGCATTCGCAAAGTGTTGCGATGTTGGCACACGCGCTTGCGGTGATTCGCAACAAAATTTTTGGCGGCAGCGTGAATGTGGAAAAAACGGTGATGTATGCGATGTACCACGAAATCAGCGAAGTGCTGACGGGGGATTTGCCCACGCCCATCAAATATTATAACCGCATGATCCACAAAGCGTATAAGGATTTGGAGCGCTCGGCGGCAGAAAAGATGGCGTCGATGTTGCCCGAAGAATTGCAGGGCGAGATTGCCCCGTACATTTTGGCGGACGAAGAAAGTGAAGAATATAAACTTGTCAAAGCGGCGGACCGTTTGAGCGCTTATATCAAGTGTTTGGAAGAACTCCGCGGCGGCAACGGCGAGTTCGAAAAGGCAAAAAAGAGCATTGAAGATGATTTGCATTCCCGCAATATGCCCGAAGTGGAATATTTCTTTGCACATTTTGTACCGTCGTTCTCGCTTACTTTGGACGAACTGGAAGGTTTATAAGATTTTTTCACAAGATTATCATATACGCGGTGTATAATAGTATATAGCGCAAAGCATTATTAGGACAATCAATTTATGAAAAAAAGAATTTTAACGACAATTTTGGCGGGTTTGCTGGCGTTGTCGGCTGTGGGAATGGCTGGCTGTGCGGAGTCCGCTTACGATATTGCAGTAAGAAACGGCTTTGCCGGAACGGAGCAGGAATGGCTGCAAAGTTTGCAGGGAGCGGATGGCAAAGACGCCCCCGCGATTACCGTTCGCGACGTTTACGACGAAGCGGTTGCCAACGGCGAGTTTAGCGGCACGTTCTCGGAATTTTTGCAATCCTACCTTACTTTGGACGTACCTGAAAACAACGACGTAGAAACGGTGGCGAAGAACGTACTCTCGACCGTGAGCGTCTATACCGCTTTTGAACAGGTAAGCGGCACGGGCTTTAATACAACCAAAGAAATTTATTGTTCCGCGGGTAGCGGTGTCATCATTGATTTGGACCGCGCGAACGGGAATGCAACCTTGATTACGAACTATCACGTTGTTTATGACCAAGAAGCGACCACCACGAACGGGATTTCGAAAGAAATTTGGCTGTACCTGTACGGTGGGTTGAACAAGTTTAGCACCAAGACGGGGAAGGATGAAGGTGGCGACGGTATTAAGGCGACGTTCGTTGGCGGCTCAATGGACTACGATATTGCCGTTTTGAAAATCGAAGGCAGCGACGTATTGAAAAACAGTCTTGCGGAAGAAGCGGTGTTTGGGGATTCCAACACGGTGGCTGTGGGCGAAAAAGTAGTAGTTGTCGGCAACCCGCGCGGGATGGGAATTTCCGTTTCCGAAGGGGTGCTTTCCGTGGATTCCGAATATATTGTGATGTCAGGGCTGGATAATGAAAACCGTTCGGTTACGCATCGGGTTATGCGAACGGATGCGGCGGTCAATGGCGGGAACTCGGGCGGTCCGATGTTCAATGTGTATGGTCAACTGATCGGGATTATCAATGCCAAGAGTACGGGCGACGACGTGGAAAATATGGGTTATGCTTTGCCTATTTCGCAGGTGCAAGGGGTTGCGAAAAACGTGCTTGCATCCGCGGACGGAAAGGTGCATTTGGCGACCATCGGGATTGAAGTGGAAACGGTGGAAACTTCGCTGTCCTTGCAAACAGATGGAACGTTGTTGCTTGTGGAAAAAAATCAAGTAAAAACCGTTTCAAAAAACAGCGCTGGATACGCGGCTGGTTTGCAGGTTGGCGACATTGTAAAAGCGGCGGTGATCGGCGGGGTGCAATATCCCTTGTATCGCAAGTTCTATTTGACGGATTTATTGCTCACCTTGAAAAAAGGGGATACCATGTCCTTGATCGTTGAAAGAAAAGGGAAACAAATCACCCTTTCGCTGTCGTTTAAATACGATTATAATTTTACCGTTGTGGCTTAACCGTGGATAGAAAGGCTTGCTTTATGCAAGCCTTTTTTTTACGCAAGTCTTGACAAAGGCGGTAAAGTGTGTTAGAATAATCGGGTATAAGGAGTAATGGTATGAAAACGGAAGAGTTTATCAAACGCATCAAAGGGGAACAGCGTATTGATCCCCAACGCACCAAAGAATTGCGCGCTTGTATTCCGCTTGGTGAATATTCCAGCGGGGAATACGTGCTTTCCCATCAAATCAACGATCCGCAGCGCTACCACCATACTTGCGTGACGGGTTCGATGCGTGCGGAGTTTATTGCAAGAACTTTGCTTACCCTGTCGGGTTTGTATAAAAAATCGGAAGCGGTCTTTTTGATTGTATCGCCAAACCTGTATTATGGGCAACTGATGGCGATCAAAGACGCGGATTTTACCATTCCTTTCGTGTTGTCGCAAAGGGACATTCCTCCTATTTTGGAAATGGTGAAAAAGTTGGCGGAGATGCGCAAAGATAAGCAAACGGATGCAAAAACTTTTCTTGTGCTCGACAGTCTGGAATTGTTAGAGCCCGAAGATAAGCGCTCCACCTTAGACGTTTATCGTCCCTTCTTTGAGGCGGTGGGTACGTCGGGAATTGAAATTATCACGGGTGTTGACTTGGCGCATACTATCTATGCGGGCTACCCGTCCACGTTTATCGGGATCGGCAACGCGCTCATTACGCCGTCGCTGGCGGGTGAAATGGATATTACCTATGTTGGAATTGACGGCACGATGTCTTCCCCGAGCAAGGCGATGTATCCTTCCTTGCCGACCTTGAAAGAATGTATTGAAGAAAGGAACAATCCATAACCGTATGTTGATGAAAACGGATGATTTTGCGCTTGAACGCATACCTGCCCCCTTGCTTTTATGGTATCGGGAGCATAAAAGGGACTTACCGTGGCGACGGGAAGGCTCGCCTTATACCACTTGGCTTTCCGAAATTATGTTGCAGCAAACCCGTGTCGAGGCGGTCAAGGGCTACTTTGAGCGCTTTATAAAGGCGTTGCCTGATATCTATGCGTTGGCGGCTTGCGACGAAGATAAATTGTTAAAATTGTGGGAAGGCCTGGGCTATTATTCGCGTGCCAGAAACCTGCAAAAAGCGGCGAAGCAAATCGTGGAAGAATACGGCGGTGTCTTCCCAACTGAGCCTGACGAATTGAAAAAGTTGGCGGGGGTTGGCGATTATACGGCGGGGGCGATTGCATCCATCGCTTTTGGAAAGCGAGCACCTGCGGTAGATGGGAACGTCTTTCGCGTACTCTCTCGCTTGATGCGAAATTCCACGCCGATTGATGAGCCGAAATATAGGGCGTATTTGGAAGATCGCTTAAAGGAAGTTTACCCCGAAGAAGGGCGTGACTGTGCAGACTTTACGCAAAGTTTGATGGAACTTGGCGCGACGGTATGTAAACCCACTTCGCCAACTTGCTATGCCTGTCCGCTTGCAGGACAATGCCGCGCGAACTTAGGCGGCGTACAAACGGAATATCCCGTCAAAAAAGAAAGGCCCCCCAAGCGGGAAGTGCAGTTGTTTGTCTTCTTGATTGAAACCCCGCAAGGGTTTTGCGTTCGCAAACGCGAACAGGGAGTTTTGAAAGGCACGTATGAGTTCCCTTCCGCCATCGCGACGGTGGGGCTGACGCCTGAAAAAGTATTAAACGACTGGGGTATGTCCGCGTTTACGATATGCGGAGAGCAAAAATTTACCCATATCTTTACCCACATTCGTTGGGAAATGCTGGTGTATCGGGTGCGGGCGGATAGCGCTCCTTTCCAACAATTCACGCTGGCAGAAATTGAAGAAAAAGTGTCCTTGCCGACGGCGTTTCGGCAATGCTTGGCTTTGATAAAAAATCACAATTAGGAGAAAATAAGATGAAAGTATTGATGTTAAACGGCAGCCCCCACGAACATGGTTGTACCTACGTTGCGCTCTCTGAAACGGCAAAAGCGTTGAACGAACAGGGGATTGAAACGGAAATCGTTTGGATCGGCAAAGAGCCGCTGGAAGGTTGTCGCGGTTGTGCGGCGTGTTCCAAACTTTGGAAGTGCGTTGTGGATGATAAAGTAAACGAATTTGCACTCAAAGCGGCGGAAGCGGACGGCTTTATTTTCGGTTCTCCCGTGCATTATGCGTCGGCAGGCGGGGCTATCGTTTCCTTTATGGATCGTCTTTTTTATAGCAGCGGCAGAAAGATGGCGTACAAGCCTGCGGCTTGCGTGGTAAGTTGTCGCAGAGCGGGCGCATCCGCAACCTTCGACGTACTGAATAAGTACTTCACCATTAACCAAATGCCCGTCGTTTCGTCGAATTACTGGAACGAAATACACGGCAATACCCCCGAACAAGCGTTGCAGGATTTGGAAGGTCTGCAAACGATGCGCGTGCTTGGTAAGAACATGGCTTGGCTGCTCAAATGTATCGAAGCAGGTAAAGCGGCAGGGCTTGCTCCTGAAAAGGAAAAGAAAGTTTGGACAAACTTTATCCGTTAAACGACGGCTATGCGGCGCAATACGGCGTCACGTTTGCGTTTT
>JAZOLF010000031.1:0-4903 GCA_045652785.1 Candidatus Scatosoma sp.
TTTTGCCTGGGTAGGATATGAAACCAAATGGGTAGAGTTTGAAAATGTAGAGCGTTCCGCAGGAGAAACGAAGTGGAGTTTTTGGAAACTGTTTAAGTATTCCTTAGAAGGCATCACCAACTTCTCGGACGCGCCTTTGAAAATTGCATCTTGGAGCGGGATTATCTTTACCATAATTTCCGTGATCGCGATGCTGTTCGTCTTTATCCGCGCGCTTGCGTTCGGGGATAGCGTGGCGGGTTGGCCGTCCACGATTTGTATTATCCTATTCATCGGCGGGGTACAACTCTTTTGTTTGGGAATTATGGGGCAATATATTTCCAAGATTTTCCGTGAGACGAAAAAACGTCCCATTTATATCGTCGCGGAGAGCAATTTGGATAAAAAAGACTAAAAGTGCATACCAGGTATGCGTTGAAAAAGAAAAAAGACGGGTTTTTCCCGTCTTTTTTGCTGTATTGTTGTGGGTGGGGAACCCCGATTAACCGAGTTTGGATTGCGCCAAAAAGACCATAAGCACCGATACGTCGGCGGGGTTTACCCCCGAGATGCGGCTCGCTTGCCCCAAGTTCAGGGGGCGGATTTGGTTGAGTTTTTCTCTTGCTTCCAAACGCAAACCTTCGATTTGCATATAGTCGATATCCGCAGGCAGGCGCTTTTCTTCCAAGCGTTTTGCCTTTTCAATTTGTTCGTAGCCCTGCTTTAAGTAACCTTCGTACTTGACGGTGATTTCTACCGTTTCCAAAATATCCTTTGGATATTCTTGGAATAAGCCGAACTCTTCCATGATGTCTTTCAAGGGAACGGCGCGTTTCATCATTTCCGCATAGGTGATCCCGCTGTTCAAGCCTGTGAAACCGTATCTTTCCAAGAAGGGCCCTGCCACTTTCGGGGACAGGCGTTCGTTTAAGCGATCCAAAAGTTCTTGGTAGGCGGCGTAGCGGCGTTGGTAGCGCGCGTGGCGTTCTTCCGAAACTAAACCGACTTCGTAGCCCAAGGGGGTCAAACGGAAATCTGAGTTGTCCTGACGAAGACAAATGCGGTGTTCGGCGCGGGAAGTCATCATTCGGTAGGGCTCGTCTGTGCCTTTGGTGACAAGGTCGTCGATGAGTACCCCGATGTACGCTTGGTCGCGGCGGAGTACGAAGGGGGGCTTGCCTTGCATTTTCAGGGATGCATTCAAACCTGCCATTAAGCCTTGTGCTGCCGCTTCTTCGTAGCCAGAAGTGCCGTTGATTTGACCTGCCGTGTAAAGGCCTTCTACTTTTTTGAACTCCAAAGTGGGCAGGACGTCTAACGTATCGATGCAATCGTATTCAATCGCGTAGCCGTAGCGGACGATTTGCGCGTTTTCCAGCCCGATGACGGAATTATACATCTTCCGCTGTACGTCGTGCGGCATGGACGTCGAAAGCCCTTGCACGTACACTTCCAAAGTGTCCGCGCCTTCGGGTTCGATGAAAATTTGATGGCGTTCTTTGTCCTTGAAACGAACGACTTTGGTTTCGATGGACGGGCAATATCTGGGGCCCGTGGACTGGATCACGCCGTTGTAAAGGGGGGAGCGATCCAAGTTTTCCATAATGATTTCGTGCGTCGTTAAGTTTGTGTAGGTCAAGTAACAGGGGCGTTTGTTTTCGGGTGTTTTGTCGCTCATGAAAGAGAACGGATAAACGTCTGTGTCCCCGTGTTGGATTTCGCATTTGTCGTAATCGACGGTGCGGCCGTCCAAACGCGCGGGCGTGCCTGTCTTGAAACGGCGGACGTTGAAACCAAGATCAATTAAGTTTTGCGTCAAGTGGGTTGCCGCCGAAAAACCGTTCGGGCCTTCCTTTTTGACCACTTCGCCCGTGATCGTTTCGCTGTTGAGATAAACCCCTGTGCAAAGAATGACGGATTTACATTCCACGATCCCGCCGTGGTGGGTGACTACCCCGCAGACTTTGCCGTTTTCCGTCAGGATTTCGGTGCATTCCGCTTGCAGGATTTTTAAGTTCGGGGTGCTTTCCAGCACTCGTTTCATTTCCGTATGATAAGCGTTTTTGTCCGACTGCGCACGCAAACTTTGTACTGCTGCGCCTTTGCCGACATTGAGCATACGGATCTGCAAAGCGGTTTTGTCCGCAACCAAACCCATTTCGCCGCCCAACGCGTCGATTTCGCGGACCAAGTGTCCTTTCGCTGTGCCGCCGATGGACGGGTTGCAGGGCATGAAACCGATGCTGTCCAGGTTCAAGGTTAAAAGGACGGTGTTCATTCCCGTCCTTGCAAGGGCAAGCGCCGCCTCGCAACCTGCGTTCCCTGCGCCTACGCCAACCGCGTCGGCGGAATATTCTAAAAACGTAGTTCTCATAATGTCAAAGGGATGGACGGTAGAAAACTTCCACCGTCCGAAATCGTTATTGTTTCAAAAGAATGCTTTTGATATCGTTTACTTCTTTGGCGGTCTTGTCGCTGGTTGCGATTAAACCATCCATTTTGTCGCGGGCGTACATGATCGTCGTGTGGTCGCGGCCGCCTAAAATGTTGCCGATGGAAACCAAAGGCAGGGAGAGCATTTCGCACATTAAGTATGCACAAATTTGACGGGCTTTTACAACTTCGGCTTTCTTGCCTTTGCCAAGTACGTCGTCCTTTCTTTGCTTGTAGTAGTGGCATACCGACGTCAAAATGCGTTCGGGCGTGAGTTCTTCCTTTTCATCGGGTTCGCGTACCGATTCGGAGAGTGCAGTTTGCGCCAACGCCAGCGTGATGGGCTCTTCTTTGAGTTTACTTGCGAAAATGACTTTCGTCAATCTGCCTTCCAAAGTACGGACGTCGTGACCCGAATCACGCGCCAAGTATTCCAAGACGTCGTGGGGGATCATCGGGCATTTTCTATCTTCCGCTTTCTTTTTTAAGATGGCGATTTTCGTTTCCAGTTCGGGGGGTTGGATGTCCGCAATCATACCGCCCGAGAAACGGGTGCGAAGACGGTCTTCCAAAATTGCAAGTTCTTGCGGGTGCTTGTCCGACGTCAAAACAATTTGCTTGTTTTGTGCGGAAAGTTCGTTGAAAGTGTGGAAGAATTCTTCTTGCGTCGTCTTCTTGTCTTTCAAGAATTGAATGTCGTCGATCATCAAAACGTCAACATTGCGGTAGCGCTGTCTGAAACGCGCGGAACTTGCCTGTGACGAAAGGGAGTCAATAAACTCCGTGACAAACTTATCGCAAGTGGTGTAAAGCACTCGCTTTTGGGGCGCGTGTTCAGCGATGTAGTTCGCGATGGCGTGCATCAAGTGGGTTTTGCCTAAGCCCGATTCCCCGTAGATGAACAAGGGGTTGAACATAGCGCCCGGGTTTTCCGCAACCGTCTTTGCCGCTTCGTAAACGAGTTTACTGCCTGCGCCTGCGACAAACGAAGAGAAAGTGAAACTCTTGTTGATGGGGCAAGCGTGGTAGGATTCGTCTTCTTCCAAATGGTCAAGGTTGTAAACCGCGCTGCCGTCCACGATGATACGGAAACCGACCAAACCGTAGCCGCCTTCGTACTTTAAGATGGCATCCTTGATTTGGTTGGCGTGCTTATTGAGTACGGTCGTTGCCGCAAGGTCGGTGCCTGCGCGCAAAATTAGGTGCCGTCCTGCAATATCTACCGGCTCTAAATCGCGAATGAAAGTGTCGAACGAAATCGGGGTGACGACCTTTTCCAGGCGTTCACAGACCTTGTCCCACAAAATTGTAAGTTGGCTCTTTCCTTCGTTGGTTGTCAATTCTGCCATGTTTTTCTTCCTACCTAAATATTTTTTTCGTAGCGTGCTGTCAAATCTTTGTCTTTTTTTGTTTTCTTTGCTATAATTATAATATAAATCGCGACGAAAAGAAAGTGTTTTTGACGGTATTTTTACAATTATGCGTATAAAAAAATTATTCTTGCACAATTTTAGAAACTACGAACGGGAAGAATTCGTCTTCGACGAAGGGTTGAACGTCCTGTTTGGGAAAAACGGACAGGGGAAAACCAACTGCGCGGAAGCGGTGTTTTACCTTTGTACCGGCGCGTCCTTGCGCATTCGGCACGATAAGCAACTCATTCGTGTTGGGGAAAAGAGCGCTCGTATTGAAGCGGAAGCGGAAAACCGCTATGGCAGAGTGACCATCGCCGCCACCGTGTTTGAGAACAAGCGTGAGTTGACCGTCAACGGGAGCGTCATCCGCAAAAACGCCGATTTGTTGGGGCATATCAACAGCGTGTTTTTCTCGCCTGGCGAACTTCGTTTAATCCAAGATGGACCGGACGAACGCCGTCGGTTTATGAATATTTCTATTTCGCAAACTTCCCCTGCATACTATACCGCGTTGTTGCGCTATAACAAAATTTTGGATCAGCGCAACGCACTCTTGAAAGACCGCGACGGGGCGATGGTGTTGGAAACTTTGCCCGTGTGGGATGAGCAACTTTGCCGTTATGCGGCTGTGATTGTTAAAAAGCGTATGGAGTTTTTGGAAAAACTTGCGCCGTACGCCGAAGAATTGCACGCACTCCTTACCGACGGTAAGGAAAAATTAGGGCTTTCGTCGGGGAAAAAGTACGGCGAAACGGAAGAAGAAATTGCCGCAAGCCTGTTAAAACGCTTGAAAAATAACTACGAAACCGACCTGTTTAGGGGCTTTACTTCGGTGGGACCGCACCGCGATGATATTGATTTTACAATCGGCGGTATGGATGCAAAGGCGTATGCGTCGCAGGGGCAAACCCGCACAGCGGCGCTCGCTGTGAAGTTGGCGGAAGTGGAGATTTTTAAGGAACTTTCGGGGGAATATCCCATTCTCATTTTGGACGACGTAATGAGCGAATCAGACCTCGCTAGAGGACGCGATCTGTTTAAGCAAGGAGAAGGGCTGCAAACGATTTTGACCTGCA
>JAZOLF010000032.1:0-3723 GCA_045652785.1 Candidatus Scatosoma sp.
GGTTGCGTGCCTGCACGGGGTAGAATATACGCCTATGGGCGACCGCATTGAAGCGGGTACTTTTTTGATAGCAACCGCCGTTTGTGGCGGGGAAATTGAAATGCAGGGGATTTTTGCACAAAATCTTGCCGCTCTTTTACATAAACTGCGTGAAAATGGTTGCAAAATTCATATCAAAAATGATAAAATAATATTGCAAAGCAACGGACGCTTGAAAAGCGTGGACTTGGTGGAGACTTCTCCCTTTCCTGGGTTTCCTACCGATTTGCAGGCGCAATATACAACGCTTTCCTGTTTGTCAAGGGGTATGACCTTGGTGGTGGAGAACTTGTTTGAAACTCGTTTCAAATACGCGGGGGAACTCAAACGAATGGGCGCGGATATTACGGTGCGCGGAAAGACGGCGATTGTGCGCGGAGTTCCAGCCTTGCAAGGCGCGTCGGTGACGGCGGGGGATTTGCGCGGCGGCGCGGCGTTGGTGGTTGCAGGGCTTGCTGCGGAAGGTCGGACGGAAGTGTTTGATCTCTCTCATATCGACAGGGGGTACGGGGAATTTGAAGGAAAACTTCGGTTGCTTGGCGCAAGTGTGCGAAGAATAAAGATTTAGGGCGATTTGCCTGAAGATGAAGGGATACGAATGAAAAAAATTGTGACCATCGTGCTGACGGTTTTGGTTTTCCTTTCTGCGGTGTTTATTGGCGTTTCCAACGCGTATCGTATTGATAACGTGATGGTGGAGGCGAAAACTTATTCGCAGGCGGCAAAATCGGAGGCGGAACAATTACAAAAAGAATTGAAAGCGGGCTATGCAGGGGAAAATCTTTTGATCACCGATGAAGAAATTGCGCTGTCGGTGATTGCAAAATACCCGTACTTCCGCTTGACGAAATTCGAAAAACGCCACCCGGATTTGTTGTGTATCGAAGTGACCGAAGATGCGGAAGTCTTTGCGGTTAAAACGGCGAACGGGTACTATATTCTGTCGCAAAACGGAACGATTTTGGACATTCGCGCGGATTATAAAAACCGTGCGGACGGGGAAGAAAACGTTGTGATTCAAGGCGGAAACCCCGCAGGGGGAGTCGGTCAAAAAGTGCAAGGCGCAGGGTTTGACGAACTGTTGAAAATGTGTATTGTGATGTCTGAGTATTTGAACGGCGTACGCAGCAATATCTGGAAAATACTCTTCGACGACGTGGAAGACGGCGGCAGAATCTTCCTGTGGATGCGAGAGGGTGTGCGCATCAACGTGATGCGTCCCCACCTTTTGACGGAAGAAAAGGCGAAAATGTTCACGGAAAAATACTTGGCGCTCAGCGATGAAGAGCGTTTGACGGGCTTTATCCACGCTACCGAAAGTTTTGATGAAACGCGGGTTTTGATTGAATATCGCGCCAACGATTTGATCTAAAATGGGAACTGATTAGAAAAACACGCTAAAAGCGTGTTTTTTTCTTATTTTTTGTCGTTTTTGTGCGGTTTGCCTATTGACAAAATCGGGCAAATGTTATATAATAACATTGATAGTAATTTTTTCTACACGAAAAAAGCAAAAAGGCGGGAAACCGACAATGAAAAACGAAAGAGTTGCCGTTCTGGACATCCGTTCGTTTGAAGTGACTTTCTTGATCGGAACAAGGGGGTTTAACGACGGGTTCGTTGTGTGCGGACATGAAACGGAAGAATACGAAGGATATTGCGCGCAGGGCTTTTTGGATGGAGAGTCGTTTATTACATCAGCGCAATCGGTTGTGCAATCCGTATTAAAAACTTACAAAGGGAAACTGCAAAAGATTTACGTGGGCGTTCCTTCGCCCTTTATTCGGTTGCGGACGGTGGGGCAAAACTTGCCGTTCTCGCGGCGTAGAAAAATTGCGTCGTCCGATATTGAAACGCTGTTCGATTGCGGTTTGAATACTTTGTCTGAACAAGGAAAGTGCATTCGCCATTCCGCGATGTATTATGCGATCGGGAATACGAACAAGTACCTTTCCGAAGAAGAGTTGTACGGTACGCCGTCCGCATCTTTGCGTGGCGGGCTTTGCTACTATTTTGCGGATGAAGGGTTCTGCGAACTCGTTGAAAAGGCGCTGGCGGATTTCCCGTTTGCGGAGATTGTGTACTTGCCTATCAGCCTTGCGGAATCGCTGTACTTGTTGCCCAAAAAAGAAAGAAACGGCTATGCCGTTTTGCTCGACGTCGGCTATATATCGTCCACGATTTCCGTTGTCTATGGTGACGGGATTGTGCATGAAAAATCGTTTACGGCAGGCACGGCAAGCATTATTTGCTACCTGATGAAACGGTTTGAATTAGATCCTGAAACGGCAGAAAAAATCCTTGTTGTGTCGAATATAGCGGCGGGGGATGATTCTTTGGATAAGCCGTGGACGGATGATGAAGGACGATCCATTCCTGTTCGTGAAATCAACGACGTGATTGAATATGGCGTGGATATGATTTGCGATCAAGTGAATCGTTTTTTGAACGAACGCTACAAGGATTTGGACGTCGTATGGGCGAACAATACTCTGTGGATCACAGGGGAAGGTGTTGCGGCAATCCATGGGATAAGCGATCATATTTGCCGCCGACTCGATAGAACGGTAAAACGCTTAGGACCTGATTTGGCTTACCACGACGAGCCGTCATTGTCCTCGCGCTTTGCATTGCTTGCGATGGCGTTATCCGATCAACGAAAGAAAAAGAGATTTACTTTATTTGGAGGAAGAAAGTGATGATGAACTTTAACGATGAAGGGTACGGCTACTACGGTGGCGAACCTATGGAAGAAAGACCTTCCGTTTCCCCGTTTGCTGCAACGCAAAGCGCAAATAACCTTTCGGGGGTTGCAAAAATTAAAGTAATCGGCGTCGGCGGTGCGGGGAATAATGCCGTTGACCGTTTGATTGAATCGGGCTTGCGCTGTGCGGAGTTTATTGTTGTAAATACCGACAACCAAGCGTTGGCTCGTTCGAAGGCGACGAATCGCATTCAAATCGGGGTACAACTTACTAAGGGGCTTGGTGCTGGTGCCGATCCTACGGTAGGGAAGGAAGCAGCCGAAGAAAACAAGGCGGAAATTCAAAACGCTTTGAAAGATACTGATTTGCTGTTCATCACTGCTGGTATGGGCGGCGGCACGGGTACGGGTGCGGCTCCGATTATCGCAAGAATTGCGAAAGAAATGAAGATTTTGACCGTTGCGGTTGTCACTTTGCCTTTTGCGTTTGAAGCAAAGCGCAGAATGGACAATGCGATGATGGGGATTGAGGAATTGCGTAAGTCGGTGGATTCTATCATCACGATCCCCAACGATAAGATTCGTGAAGTTGTACCTAAGGGTACGTCGTTTGAAGATGCACTCAAAGTGGCGGACGAAGTTCTTCGTCAAGGGATTCGCGGTATCGCGGAACTTATTGTGAACCCTGCGCTTATCAATTTGGACTTTGCGGACGTTCGCACCACGTTGAAAGGTCGCGGCGTTGCGCATATGGGTATTGGTGTTGCAAGGGGTGAAAAGCGTATTTCCGACGCGGTTCGTTGTGCTGTTTGCAGTCCGCTTTTAAATACGACGATCGAAGGCGCAAATTCCGTTATTTTGAACGTTGTCGGCGGCAAAGATTTGTCTTTGGACGAAGTTTGCCTTGCGGCTGATTTGGTAAAAGGTGTTATTGATTATTCGGCAAATGTGATTTTCGGCGCTTGCATCGACGAAAATAT
>JAZOLF010000033.1:0-4420 GCA_045652785.1 Candidatus Scatosoma sp.
CTTGACGGCGCGTATTGGAAACAAAGCGTATTCGTTTTCTCGGATGACGGTGGCGGTATCATATACTTTGAGCGCGTGCCGTTATTGCCCTAAAATCGCCCGAATTTTGAGCGTGACCTACGGCGCATACTCGCGCTATCGGCACACACAAACGCCAAAAATCGGGTACAAAGTCGCCCAACTTCGGGCAATCTACCACCAACAAGGAGAAAGGAAATGTTGAGCCACAAAATCGCTACGTAACGTGCGGAATCGACGAACGCTTACCGCAAGAATTACAACGCTTGATATGGACTTCGGTTGATATGCGAGTGTTGCTTGCGAATGAGAAAATCGACTACCTGCAAGTGTTTACGTTCAAGAAAATCGAGGACGAAGTCCTTGCTCTACACCACGAGCAGGAGCAACCGCCGATGTTAAACGTACACTACACCACCT
Source organism: Candidatus Scatosoma sp. (assembly GCA_045652785.1). Lineage (GTDB taxonomy): Bacteria > Bacillota > Clostridia > Christensenellales > Borkfalkiaceae > Scatosoma. Next base: position 439 of record JAZOLF010000033.1, read on the forward strand.
ACCGCCCCGAATACGAAGAAATCCTAAACGAAAAAATCTTCGTAATCGACGACGGCGACCATAGCACAATGCTATTTGCCTATGAATACTAACAGGAGGAACAAAGAAAATGGCAAGCAAGAAGCAAGGAACAAAGAAAGAAGAAGGCAAGAGCCTTAAAAGCAAAAACACGGTGAAAACCATAGACCAAATGACGGTTGCCCGTCAAATCGCGGAGAAGTTCGGGTTCAAACTCTCGGATATACTCGCGGTTATCGAAGAAGAACAAAAACTGACGATGGAATACGCCAAGATGGGTTATAAGGTGATTAAGAAAAACTACCTTACCATCGAAGGGCGAAAAATGGAAGGTAAGAAAGCGTGGAAATCCCCTTTGACGGGTAAAATCTACGATATCCCTACAAAGACTCGTATTCTCGTAAGAGTGGGTGACGGATTCAAACGCTATATCGAGAATAAGAAAATGCCCGATAAACTCTGTCGATTCGTGGATAGTGGCGCAAGCACCCCTGCGGTGGCGAACGGATGACGAACTACGAAAAGGCAATACGGATAGCAAAGGAAGACGGGAAGGTTTGTATCTCTTACCTACAACGTCGCCTTTGCTTATCCTATATCGAAGCAGGGCAAATCATAGACCGAATGAAGGAAGACGGATATATCTCGGATAAGAACAAAATCGGGATATATTTTGTGTTTAATGTTTAGATAAGCAGTTTATATATTAAATGGTGGAATTTTCCCCTAAAAACGGGAAAGGCTTTTCAGCGAAGAAAAAAAGAGAATAATTCGCCTTTAAAACCGAATTATTTTCTTGAAACAAAAATTCAAAACGTCGTGCAGTTGACAAGAAATTTCCGCAATAAAAGGTAAATTCCATACTTTAATATATATGGAGGTGAACAGATGTTCCTCAGAGATTTAAACAAACGGATGTTTTAATTATCAAAACATCAAAAATTGCGTTCAAAAAGACGTAGCTCCCATTTTTGACATTGTGTCAATTATTCGTAATGTAGAAGACCCTAACGGTTCGGATACGTGGCTTATTGAAGTAAATAACCGAAATAAACGCACGTATAGCTTTGAAGTTTCTTCGGATTGCGTGTATCAACCAAACTTAATGTCGATATTAAGCAAAAAAGGCATTATGATACACCCTTGCTACACTGAAGCAGTTGCAAATCATTTACTCTACCAACATAGAAGATGTGAAGATACCAACAGTATCGTATATCGCAACAAAGTCTTGGGTTGGTATCCGTTTGAAGGTGAAACTTACTACTTCTACGACGAAACAGACTTCGACGGCAATCACGCAACGACCACTCGAAAAAGATTCGACTTTCAAGGTGGCGATAAGGCAACGTATCTTAAATTCCTAAAAGATACCGTCTTTCCTTCCACCGAATTAAGCCTTGCGCTTGCTATCGGATATTCGGCGGTAGTTGTAGCAAGGTTAAAAGACGAAGCCGATTTAGGTACGGTTATCGTCAACCTTTGCGGTACGTCAAGTACAGGGAAATCTACGGCGGAAATGCTCATGTGCAGTCCGTTTATGAACCCCGAAATTAGCAATAAAAATAACGGCTTATGCTTTACAGCAAATAACACGTTAAATGCGTTGTTTGCCCGTATCGAAGGCGTATATGGCGTTCCGTTTGTAATAGACGATATTACAACGAACCCCCACCTTAAAAATCAACTAACACAGTTCATATATACACTCGCAGATGGCACAAATAAAGGTCGTTTGAATGGGAATAGTGAACTTTGCGAAGAAGGTTTGGGGTGGAGTGGCGTAGCGATTACGTCAAGCGAAACTCCTATCTTGGATTACGGCGAGCAGTATCAAGGTACAAAGGCTCGTGTATTGCATACGCAAGGGATTCAATGGACTAAATCGGCAGAAGAATCTGAACTCGTAAAACGTACTGTTCGTAAGAACTATGGATTCACGGGGAAGGAGTTTGCCGAGTACGTAGCAACAATTCCTATGTGCGATTTGAACGATAAATTCGAGGAATCCTTAAAAACCGTAAAAAACTTTATGAGCAAGAAAGACAACCTAAGCGACCGTTTAGCGAACAAGTTTGCCGCAATACATCTAACAATAGAACTTCTAAACGGAGCGTTTGCGTTCGGGCTATCACCCGATACGTTGATTAAACGCTTTATCAAATGTGAACAAGACTCTATCGAAGAACGCGACAACGTATTAAAAGCGTATAATTGCGTGGTAGACTTCGTATATCGACACGAAGCACGTTTCTTGCAAGATAGACAAATGGATGACAGGATGATGAGCCTGTATAATAGCGATTATCGCCCTAACAACGTATATGGTAAAATCATCAAGTATAAAACACATTGGGAAGTGCGTTTGCTCGAAGACATAACGAAAGAGATACTTGATAAAAACGGGCTTGGTGGTGAAATCCGTGGAATCCGTCAAAAATGGGTTGAGCGTGGTTTGACCAAAGGTGATGGCGACCACAATACTCGAAAGTACAGTATCAATGGTCGTACGGCAAGGTGCGATTGCCTTATCATAGAAGGTGGCATAGTAGAACCTGAAAGTGAAGAACCGCCCAAAACCGAAACAGTTCAACAGGAAACACCTGTAAGCGATTACGCGGTGGATGATAGCGTAGCAATCCAACAGATATTTCGAGGTGAAGTATGAGCAGTATTCACATTAACCGCACCGAACTCTACAAACGCAAGGGACAGTTAACGCTGTCCCCTGCGGAAGATGAACCCCAAACACCCCCAAACGCAGAGCTAAACGAAACGCTCGCGGAGATAATCACTAAAAAATTCAAAGGAGATGACAATGCGCAACCTTGACAAAGAAGAAATCCAAGCCCTTAAAGGGCAATTAGCCAAACTAACCAAAACCAAGCGGAATCACTAAACTCCGCACGGCAATCTACGCTCGTAAGAGTACCAAAGACGAGAAGCAAACTTCCCTACCCACGCAAATCGAACTTTGCAAAGAGTTCATAGCCAAATATGACTTCCTTGAACTCACGCAGGTCTTCCAAGAAGTCGACAAAAGCGGAATGTTTATGGATAACCGCGACGAGTTTTTGGCGATGTTATCCAAAGCCGAAAGCGGTGAACTCCACGCAATCGTCGTATTACGTCTTGATAGATTAGGGCGTGACGTTGCCGACACCACAACCACCATTAAACTCTTAAACGCCTACGGTTGCGCCTTGCTTGCAGGTGACGACATTTCAAACAGCAACACCCCTGTTGGTGAGTTTATGCGCGGAATCCTGTTATGCCAAAATCAATATCACGCACGAGTGACCGCAAGCCGTGTTATGCAAGGCGAAATCCACACCGTGCAGAATGGCGATAGCGCAGGTGGACAACCGCCATACGGATTGAAGTTGGTGAACAAGCAATACGAAATCGACGAAGACGAAGCCCCTGCGATAAGGCAAATCTTCTCGATGATAGCCAAGCGGAAACAGCTACAAGCAGGTTATAGACCATTTAACCGAGCAAGGCTACTCCACCCGACAAGGCAAGAAGTTTAGCTACTCGACGTTGAACTCCCTACTTCGAAACGATAAGTATTACGGCACATACGTCTACAACCGAGAAGACGGTAAGCGCAAGAAGAAGCGCGTGCTAATCGAAAAGTTTGACGAAGTGCGCAACGAAACTGCGATACCTGCTATCATAACGAAGGCGCAGTTTGACAAAGTCCAAGCAATCCTAAACGGCAGAACGTCCTGCCGACCACACCAAAACTCTAATCCCGAATACTTCTTGACGGGCTTCGTGGAATGTAAGTCCTGTGGCTCGTCTATGAGTGGTATGGCGAATAGCGGTGGACGTGGTTATACCCGTATTCGTTCTTATGCTTGCCCAAATCATAGTTCCAAGCGTGGCAAGGTATGCAAGACGAAGAAGGTAAACGCCGAATACCTTGAAACAGCCATCAAAAACGTGCTCGCGGACAAGG
>JAZOLF010000034.1:0-14354 GCA_045652785.1 Candidatus Scatosoma sp.
AGGAATACCGCATAAGGGATCGACAAAACTTTGCGCCGCGATATCGTAATAGACGGCGTTGGCGGTAAAATCACGCCGACGGGCGTCCAAACAAATGTCGTCCGTAAAGAAAATTTCCGCAGGAGTGTGTTCGCCACGGACGTACTTGTCTGAACGGAAACAAGTGTATTCAAAATCATTCCCTTCGCCGTCGGTGAGTTTCACCGTCCCCGTGTGCTTATAGACCGCTTGGGGGATGAGCCCTGCTGCTATCGCATAGGCGGCAAAATCTTCGGCAAACATTCCCCCGCAAATGTCAAAATCGGTGTGTGCGGAATGCAAGTCACCCAAAAAATCGCGCACGAAACCGCCCACCACGTAGAGTGGTTTGGGGCAGGTACGGGCAAGGTTTTTTAATTTTTCGGGTAAAAGTGTATGCATAATGCCGTTTTTGTCCTAAAAAAGAAACTTTTTTCTAAAAAAATTATACCATTTTCAAAAATAAATTGCAATTTATTCCAAAGTGTTGTATAATAAAAAAGGTAAAAAATTTTATTTTTTCCGTTCGACTGACAAAAGAAAAAGAAGGTAGCGTATGTATCATATTATCGCAAATCCGAAAGCAGGGGATAAGAAAGTAAAAAGACTGTTAAAGCGCACGCTGAAACTGTTGGATGATGCTGGCGTAGAATACGTTTTGCATGAAACGCAATATAAGCATCACGCTACGGAGATTGTTGCTGAACTCACGAAAGAAGATGGGATGAACGTTATCGCACTCGGCGGCGATGGTACGGTGCACGACGTTTTGAACGGTATCCGCGACGTGACGAAGTGCAACTTCGGAATCATTCCTTTGGGGACAGGCAACGACTTTGCGGCATCTGCGAAAATCCCCTACAACGTAAAGAAAGCGGTGGAGTTAATTTTAAGCGGGCAGACCAAGCCTACCGACTTCTTGGAAGTTGGCGGTAAACGTTGTATGAACGTTGCGGGCGTCGGGATCGACGTGGACGTTTTGGTTCGCTGTGAAAAGGCGCGCGCCAAGGGAAAACAAAAGTACACCCAAAATATGATCATTAGTTTCTTTAAATTCCACGGCTATGATTTGACGGTGGAATGCGAAGGGGAAGTGCTGGTGAAAAAGACGTTGATGGTGACCGCTTGCAACGGCAAACAGTTCGGTGGCGGCTTGAAAATTTGCCCCGTTGCGGAAATCGACGATGGTAAGATGGACGTTATGGTGGTTGATTGCTTTAAGAGCAAATGGCGTATTTTGGATGCCTTTATCCGCTTGAAGACGGGCGTGGTTATGAGTTATCCGCACAAGCAATACTTCCGCACCGACCGTGTGAAAATTACCCCCAAGAACCCTTGTGTGGTGAACTTGGATGGGGAACTCTACGAAGGGCTTGACTTCGATGCGAAGATTTGCCACGGCTTAAATATGTTCCGTCCTTAAACAAAGCAAGGTTTTGCCTTGTTTTCCCCAAAAGATGGGGGCAGGTACGGGTTGAAAGGATTTTTATATGCAAAACAAACTCTACAAAAAATTGCTGGAACGCTTGCCGCAAGGGGTGATGGCGTTTGATAAGGGACTGCGTGTACGGTATGTAAACGCAGCCTTTTGTCGTGCGTTTTTTGCAGAGAAAAAGAAGGAAAAAGGCTCGCTTGGCGAAACGCTTTCCTGCTCGGTAGGTAAAGTGTGCGGTACGTACCCGAACTGTAATTACTGTGCGGTGTGGCGTGGGATGAAAAAGGTAGTGCAGGACAACCTGCCGCACACCGAAGAAATCCATACTACGCTTGCAAAGGGCGGTGCGCAAACGAATACTTTGGCGGTGACCGTGCATTTTTATCCCCCGACGGAAAAAGGGGGCTTATATATGGCGGTGGCTGGTGCGGCGTATCAAGCGGAAATTGAGCGTGAAATGCTCTCCGCGCAAAAGGTACAACAACGCTTGTTGCCTGCGGGCAAGCAAGTGGCTGGCGTGCCCTACACGCTCACCTATATCCCCTGTTTGGAAGTGGGCGGCGATCTTGCGGACGCTTATGAAGTAGATGGGCAGGCGTATGCGGTGATTGCCGACGTATCGGGCAAGGGCTTGTCGGCGGGGATGCTGTCGGCGTTTGCGAAAGCGGCGTTGGACCGCACGGAACGGGATTTGGGCGTTGCTCTTGAAAAGATGAACAAGAAGTTCAACGAAGTGGGGCAGGACGAAAAGTCCTATATCACCGTCGCGGCGGTGCGCGTCGATCGCGAAGCAGGGCTGTTGTACTATGCGTTTGCGGGACATAACTCCCCCATTTTGCTGAAAAACCGCGAAGGGATCCATGAAATTGAAAGCGCGTCCCCCCCGATCTCGAACTGGTTTGACGATGTGCAGTACGTAGAACGCGCTTTGCCGTTTAGCCGTGGGGATACTTTGGCTCTTTTGACGGACGGCGTTATCGAGTGTAAAAACGCAAATGGGGAACTCTTCGGGACGGAGCGTGTGGAAAGCGTGTTGCTACAATCTCGAAACGCGGAAGACTTTGCGGCGAAACTCAAACAGGCGCTCGCCGTGTTCTCGGGTGGAAGATATACCGACGATATTACCGTGATGGCGTTCGATTTGTAAGCCTACGGATTTTGATAAATACAAACAAATGGGAAAGTGGAAATGTATCCGCTTTCTTTTTTTACAAAAAAGAATTTTTTTTGCGATAACCCCTTGAACTTCGGGAAAAGATATGTTATACTTAATGGTGTACATCGCGCGTGCGCGTGTGCGTGGGTTCGGCTACATTCTTTTAGGTGGGATAAGGGTATGATGCAGAAGGAACGCTTTGAGTGGATTAGAAGTTGGTGCGATAATGCGGATAAGACGGACAAACCCCGCGTTTTGTTGGTTGGGGATTCGATTACCGAAGGGTATCAAGGGATCGTAAGGGAACTCCTTTTGGGTGTTTGCTACGTGGATTTCATCGCAACGTCCTACGCGGCGGATAACAAGTTTTACTCCGACCTGATTGAAGACTTCGCGAAGAATAGCGATTATGAAATCGTCCATTTCAGCCACGGGTTGCACGGTGTTCAAATGTGCCCCAGAACGTATAAAAGCAAGGTGAAAAACTTATTGACGCGGCTTGGCGAAAAGAGCGCAATCATTCTGGCGGAAACCACAATCGCTTATCGCGAAGGCAACCGCAAGCAGGACCCCGTTTGGCGTAAGCGTATCAATGAACGCAACGAAGTGGTTGCGGAACTTGTGACTGAACTCGATTGTGCGTGGGATCGGCTGTACGAAGTTAGTGAAAAAATCCCTGTGTCCGCGCGGGCGGCCGATGGGGTGCATTATGAACCTGCTGGGTATGAAGTCTTGGCAAACTCGGTTGCGAAAAGTATCTTAAAATTGTTAAAGTAATCGGTGGAGTTTTCTCCCCCGAATGGCGATAAAAAACAGAAAATGGCGTAGGCAGGTATGAAATTATGAAGAAAATTGTGCGTTTGTTCCCTGAATGTAAGGACAATATTTGGGGTGGCGTTGCGCTCCGTGAAAAGTACGGAAAAATAACCGATAAGAACCCCGTTGGGGAAAGTTGGGAACTCTCTTTCCACAAGGACGGCCCGACGAAAATCGAAGATGGTAGAACCCTGCAAGAAGCGGTGACGGCAAAGGAACTCGGTGGGAACTGCGAAGGTTTCCCCTTTTTCCCGATGCTTATTAAATTTATTGACGCGAAACAGGATCTGTCGGTACAGGTACATCCGTCCGATGCGTATGCACTCAAAAATGAAAACAGTTTCGGAAAAACTGAAATGTGGTACGTTGTCGATGCGGAACCTGGCGCGGGGCTGTACGTTGGTTTTAAACAAGCGGTCACGAAAGAAACGTACGAACAAGCCATTAAGGACGGCACTTTAACCGAACTTTTGAACTTCTACGAAGTGAAACCTGGCGATTGCTATTTTATTCCGTCGGGTACGATTCACGCCATCGGCGCAGGGTGCTTGATTGCGGAAATTCAACAAAACAGCAACTTGACCTACCGCGTGTACGATTACGGCCGCACGGACAAAAACGGCAACCCCAGAGAATTGCATATCGACAAGGCGCTGAAAGTGACGTCGCTTGAAAAGTACGAAAACAGCGCGACGGGGATTCAGCGTTCGTTTGGCGAATTGATCGGCGCAAGCAAGTACTTTACCACTACGAAAGTGGTCTTTGATGGCTCGGTGCTGATCCCGATGGATAAGAACTCGTTTAAGTGTGTGACCGTCGTGGACGGCGAAGGGAAAATCGGCGACGAATCCTACAAAGCAGGGGATAGTTTCTTCCTGCCTGCGGACGACGATAACGTGTTTGTTTTCGGACATGGTACCCTGATTGTTGCCGAAGTGCGTAAATATTACGTCGGTATTGACCTGGGCGGTACGTTTATTAAGGGCGGTATCGTGGATGATTTGGGGAATATCGTTTGCCAGGATAAAACCCCCACCGAAAGCGAAGGCGGCGCGGAAAAAGTATCCGAAAATATCGCAGGCTTGGCGAAGAAACTTATGGCGCAGGTCGGCTTGACAGCGGACGACGTTGTGGGGATCGGTATGGGCGTGCCTGGCATGATTGACTCTAAAGCGGGGACGGTTATCTATTCGAATAACTTGAACTGGGTGGATTTTGCCATCGGTGAAAAGGTGGGCGAATTGACGGGCTTGCCTGTGAAGATTGCAAATGATGCGAACGTTGCCGCGCTTGGGGAGGTTAAGTTCGGCGTTGCAAAGGCGCACGATAACGCGATTTTGTTGACGCTCGGAACGGGTGTCGGCGGCGGTATCGTCGTGGATGGTAAGTTGGTGGAAGGCAACCGCTCGGCGGGTGCGGAACTCGGTCACGTGGTAATCGTGATGGGCGGCGAACAATGTACTTGCGGCAGAAAAGGATGCTTGGAAGCGTATGCGTCCGCGACGGCGCTCATTCGTGATACAAAGCGCACGATGTTGCTCCATCCCGAAAGCAAGATGTGGGAAGTGGGCTCGATTGACGAAGTAACGGGCAAAACCGCTTTTGATTATAAGGACACCGACGCGTTTGCGAAGGAAGTTGTGGATGGCTATATCCGTGCTTTGGCGTGCGGGATTGTCAACTTTGCCAACGTCTTCCGTCCCGAAGTGGTGATTTTGGGCGGCGGCGTTTGCGCGCAAGGTGATAACCTTGTCAAGCCCTTACAGGCGATTTTGGATGAAGAGTTGTTCGCTGGCGCGATGGGACCGCAGGTGAAAATCGTGATTGCGCAACTTGGCAACAGCGCAGGGATTTTGGGCGCGGCTGCACTTTTGCTCGACGGGGCAGATGGGGCGAAACCCACCCCCGCAAACGAACCGGTCGCGGCTAAGCAAGAAGACGAAGATCCGCTGTTTGTGACGGCGTGGAAAATGGCGGTAAAGAGCCGTAAGGTATCCATTTCGGAATTCCAAAGAAAACTGGGAATCGGGTATCCGCGCGCAGGACGTTTGCTGGAAAAGATGGAAGAAAAGGGATATATCACCCTTTCTCCGAATAAGGTTTTGTTGACGAAAGCCGACTATGAAAAACTGTACGGTTCGCTCGACGATTAACGGATAAAAACAAGCAAAAGAAAGGGGCAGGTATGCGTTGAGCGCATACCTGCCCTTGTTTGTTATCGGGTTGGTGTTAGGATTTAAAGGAAAAATCCTGCCATTTTCCGCCGTTTCGGCGGTGCAATTCTTCGGTGCATAAGAACCACTTTTCTACCGTGGGTTTCTTGGGGAAGAATTCCATAAACTCGCCCTTGTAGAACGTATAGAAACGGGAAACGTCCGTACACATCCCGTAGGTGGGGATTTCCGCCGTCGAAAGGTGGAAGGTGAACGGCTCGCCGTTTCTCGTGCCGTCGTAGGTCAAACCGTCCTTATTCAAAGTGATTGTGCCGCTGCCGACAATCTCACTCGTCTTTTGATCTTTGAGCATTTTATATTTGGGAAGATTGCCAAGCTCTACTTCTTCTTTGAGTTCAAATCCTGGGGCGCTAACGGCGATTTTTGCGCGACGGCGTTGGAGTTCAAACCACTCCGTTTGCGTTTTGGGAATTGCGCAAGTATCGTCAAGCGGGGTGAGCGCGTAGGTATCGTCCAGCATCGCAGCGTTTCCGCATTCCGTACAGTAGAACTTCATACCGATACCGACCATCGTGTGTTCTTTGCCGCACTTTGGGCAGTAGTAAAGCAGGTTGCCCAGATCTTGCGCCAAGTTTCCGTCGTGCTTGAATGGGATTTTTTCTTGCAAGTTCCACGCGTAGTCGTCGTGGTATAATTGCTCGTTCAAGCGGGTTTCGATCTCTTCGGGGGTGAGCGTCTTTAATTCTTCTGCCGTAAACATTTGCCCGATGGTCACCTTGACTTTGCCGCAACGGTCTTGTAGGTTATATTTGGGGCTGGAAAGGTAGCCGCCGCGAATTTTGGTGTAGTACACGGGCACGCCAAAGTGCTTGATGAACTTTCCGCTGCCGATGGCAACCGGTTGGTTTGCGCCCGAAATAGAACTCATACCTTCGGGGAAAATCACCACGCGGCCGCCGTTGTTTAAGACGCGGCTGACTTCTTTGATGGTATAGACGTCGGGGGTGAAATTCTTTTTCGGGATGACGTTGAGCAACTTGAACACGCCTGCCAAGTGAGAGCGGTAAAACTCATTATGCCCAGCGACGAAGTTATACGTATTCGGCATCAAGGGCAAACCCGTAAAGATATAATCCAAGCGGGACGCGTGGTTGCTGACAACGATATGCGGACCTTTGTCCTTGCGGGGGTCGCATTCATAAACGTATTCTACGCCGTATTTCTTTTCAAACAAAATGCGCCAAATGCCGCCCAGCAACCGATAGATGAATGCAGGGGGTGTTTTTATTTTTCGCTGTTTGAGTTTCTGAGAAAGGGTCAATGTTTCCTTTGCCATCGCAGGTACTTCCTTTGTGTATTTTCCTTATTATAGCACGGGCGGGGCAAAAAGGCAAGTAGGTGAGCAAAAAAAGTGGCTGGAATCAAAATTCCAGCCACCCATGTCCGTATTTGCGGGTTATTCCATGCCTTTCGGCTTGCGGATTTTGTTGAGTTTCTTGTTCATTTTAAGCAACTCTTCTTTGGTGAGAGAGATGCCTACCATGCTTACCATATTCGTTGCGCGAAGTACGGTGAACCCGCCGAGCATTTTCATTACGCTCTTCATGTCGATGGCGTTGCCGATGGATGGCGCGCTATTGCCGCCTTGCTTTTTCTTGGCGTTCATCTTCTTCTTGATGGAGAGCCCCATACCGATCGCCCACAATTTACCGCGCAACGTTTTTAAGATGTCTTCGAACGTATCGTTGAGCGAATATCTGCCTTTCGGCATCGTCACGTCGAACCAGTTGAGAACCGCGCCCTTTTCCTTTAAGATATAGTCGGGGTTCATTTCGTCAACTTTGCGGATTTTGCTTTCGTCCGTCAAGTCGCCCGCTTTTGCAACGATGGTGCTTTCGCCAACGTTGGGTACTTCAAAGTAGAAGAAGTGGTCGGGTGCCGTCTTCTTGCCCAAACTTTCGCCGTTGACGAACAATTCTACTTCGGGTTGGTTAGAATAAACGGTCACCTTGGTTACGTCTTCCACGCGGTCGATATATCGTTTGCCGCAAAGGTGTACGAAAGGTTCGTCCGAAAGCCACGCCTTGTAAGCGTAGAAGGAATCCTTTTTATACGAGCGGTCGAACGTCATCAAGCCCTTGTGATTTTGGCCGTTTTCGCCGCCTTCCGCACGAGCGTCTGCGCCGAAGTCAAACATATTCCAAACGTGGGTGGCCCACAAGTATTTGCGGGAGAAGAGTTGCTTGATGAGTTCTTCGTGGTAGTACGCTTGATATTCTTCGGTGTAGTCCCCTTGCTTGGGGTTGGACGTATGCCAGTTCAAGGCTTCGCAACCGTATTCGCTGCAACCGATGGGAATGTTCGGGTGCTTGGCGTGGAACTCATCAAACCAGGGACCATTCATGGAAGTATTGCCGCCGTACCAGCCAAAATAGTGGTTATAGGAAACGACGTCGGGAATTTGTAAATATTCCGCATCCATACCGCACATAGATACGCACGCAATCGTCGTAAGACGGGTTTTGTCCATACCATGTACGAGTTCATTCAATACTCTGTGGTTGTCAATCAGGTCGGGATCCCCTTCGCCGTTCATGGTGATTTCGTTGGAAAGCCCCCATACGACGATGGACGGGTGGTTGTAGTTTTGCGTGACAAGTTCTTTCATCTGGGAGATGGTATTTTCTCTGCCGCCGGGAAGGTGCTTAGAGATGTAGGGGATTTCCGCCCAAATTACCATACCTACTTCGTCGCAAAGGTCGTAGAAGTATTGATCGTGTTGATAGTGCGCCAAACGGATGGTTGTTGCGCCCATTTCTAAGATGAAATCCATATCTTCCTTGTGGTGTTCAGGAAGAAGTGCGTTACCGACGCCCCATCTGTCTTGATGGCGGGAAACGCCGCGCAAGGGATATTCTTCGCCGTTGAGAATGAACCCGCGTTCAGGATCAATCTCGAAAGAACGGCAGCCAAAGCGTGCGGAAACGTTGTCGATGGCTGCGCCGCCGCGGAGAATTTCCGCCGTCGCGGTGTAAAGATAAGGATCTTTTTTACCGTGCCAAAGGTGTACGTTTTCGATGGTGAAAGATGCTTTCGTTTCCTTGCTTTGGATGGAACAAACTTCGCCCCCATCCTTGTCGAAAATCTTGTATAAGATTTCGTCGCCGTCGCCCAAGTCCTTTACCCAAACTTCGATATCGACGTTGGCATTTTTGCCGTCGATTACAGGGGTGATGGCGATACCGCAGCCGCCGTAATAATCCAAATCAAAATGGGTTTTTGAAACGGCGATAATATTCACGTCACGGTACAAGCCGCCGTAGAAAGTGAAGTCAGCAAACTGCGGGTACACCGTTTCGTTGGGGGAGTTGTCCACCACGATTGCGATCTCATTTTCGTCTTGGAGAACTTCGGTGAAGTTGACGCGCCAGGTGGAATAACCGCCGTCGTGGTGTGCCAAAAGTTTACCGTTGACGTAAGCGTCCGCCGAAGAGTTCGCGCCGCGGATTTCCAAATAATATTCGTCTGCTTGCGGTAAATCCGCTTTTTTCACCGTCTTTTTATAAAGACAAGAGCCGCGGAAATAATCGTTGCCGCCGTCTTGACCGTCGATCGCGTTCCAAGTAGGGGGCAAGCCCACGATTTCCGCATTTTCACTTGCGTGAATGTCGGCGGTGTCTTTATAAAATTCCCAACCGACGTTGATATTTAAAAGGTTTCTCATATTCATCCCGTCCTTAAAATGGTTTTGCGAAGTGCTTAACAACGCCCCACGCCATTATATAGTATATCCCACTTTTCCAGCCTTGTCAAGGGGGGATTTTTGTTTTTTGGTTGCAAAAGTGGCAAATAATGTCAAAAAAGGGGGGATTATGCGGAGTTTTTTTCTTTTTTCCCTATTGACAAGCGCCTGTGTATATTCTATAATGAAAGCAGTTGTTTGGGGTTCTATGAAACAAAAATGAGATAAGGGAGAGAAAACAACGATGGAGAAAAAGCAAACCCGTCCTTTCGGGGCACGGGACAAAGTAGGCTATCTGTTTGGGGACTTTGGCTGTAATATGAGCTTCCAACTCCTTAGCGGCTACCTGATGCTGTACGTCACGCAAGGCATGGGGCTGTCAACGGGGGACTGGGCAATTATCGTATTGCTTGCAAAGATCTTCGACGCAATCAACGACCCTGTAATCGGGGCGCTTGTCGATTCCCGCAAGCCTGGTAAAAACGGGAAATACCGCCCGTGGATTTTCTGGGGCTCGTTCGCAATTGCGATTACGACAATGTTGCTGTTTATTGATTTCAGCGGCTTGCCGTATGGGGCGAGATTTGCGTACTGTTTGATTATGTACTGCCTGTGGTCGGTTGCATACACGGCGGCAAACGTGCCGTACGGCTCGTTGAATGCGGCGCTGACAGACGATCCGGCCCAGCGTGCCAGCCTTTCGTCACTTCGTAGTATCGGCGCAGGGATTGCCGTAATGCCTATGACCGTCTTGATTCCGATGATCGGCTTTGGTGAAGAAGGTGCGGATGGAATTGCGCCCATCAAATCCGAAGTCTTCTTCTGGGTGGCTTTGGTCGCCGGTGTTATCAGTATTTTGGGCTTTATGCTCACCGTATTCTTGACGACGGAACGCCAAGTGGTTGCGCCTTCGACGCAAAAGATTAACTATTTCCGTACCTTAAAGAATTTCATAAAGAACCGTGCGGCGCTCGGGATCAGTTTGGCGTCCTTCTCGCAACTCGTGTTCGTTATGTCCTATCAAACACTCCTTCCTTTGGTGTGTCAGTTGTACTTTGGAGATGTCAACAACGCTGGTACCGCAAGTATAATCATGATGGTACCGATGATGGCGGTGATCCCGTTTATGGGTAAACTCACCAAAAAGTTTGGGAAACGGGAAATTTCCTTGTGGCCGAACTTGGTGTGTGTTGCGGTGCTGGTGGCTATGCTTTTTATTCCTATTCCTGCCGAACCTTGGGCGATGTGGGTATATGCGGGGCTGCTTGGGACGACGATGCTCGTTTCTGGTCCTTTCATGCTGGGGAACTGGTCGATGGTTGCCGACTGTGTGGACGCGCAGGAAATCCAAACGGGTACCCGCGAAGAAGCAAGCGTTTATGCGACCTATTCTTTGGCGAGAAAGATGGCGCAAGGCGTGGGCGCGGCGTTCGTTTCGCTGTGCTTGGGCTGGGTTGGCTACAATGCGGATGCGCTCTCCCCGACGATGGGGCCTGGTATCTTTAGGCTGTCTATTATTCTGCCTTTGATTGGCTACGTTTTGATCTTCCTTTGCTTGTTCTTCTTGTACGATTTGTCCAAAAAGAAAGTGGAAGAAAACGGCGCATTCCTGCGTGCGAAGCGTGCGATGCAGGTGGAAGCAATCCCCGATGAAGTGGTCGTGGAAGAAGGCGCAGAAATGATCGTTGTGGAAGAAGTTGCGCCTGGCAACGTCGAATAATAATTGAATAAAAATGAAAACTCCCTTGTGCGAACAAGGGAGTTTTTTCTTCGGTTTTGCGCCGTTAATTTTCGGCGTTTTCTTCCGTCGCTACGGACATGGTATCGTCCGTTTGTTTTTTACGGAAAATTTTATTGCGGAACAAGATCAGGTTCATCACCACGAAGAATGCCGCCAAAAGTAGCCACGTCAATTCAGGGGCGGTGGGGGCAAGATTTGCTAACAACATAATCGGGAACCCAAATACGATGGCGGGTAGCGATTGATATACAAGGTCGTCGGCGGCGGGGGTTTTGAAATCACCATCCAACTCTCTGAGTAGGATAATCCCCGTGCTTGCCGTACCTGTCAACATACCGTACATCGCAAGGAATTGTTCGTCTTCGTAGTGCGGGAAGAGTTTCTTCGCTACGAACTTGTTATACAAATAGGTTGCAACCATGCCGACCACGGCGAGCAGAAGCAACACGTGCCAGTATTCTGCGATCAAATCCAAGCGGATTGCCGCGATCCCCGCAACGACCATTAGGTCGAAACAGGTATTGCTGATACGATCCATCAAGAAGTTGTTGATGTGCTGTTTGCGAACGATTTTTGCTTTCATTAAGGCGTTCATAATGCCTTTCAAAGCGGTGGCAAGCAGTACGCCGATTAAGAAGTTGAAACCGTAAATCGTTCCCGATAAGCCAGGCAGGAGTACTTGCCCTAAAAGATACATTACAAGATGGGAGCAGAAATACACGAACAGGACGGTGGCGATTTGTACCGCCAACTTATCCATGCTGCCGCTCATAGGTATTTCTTCGGCGTGCGTTTTATCGCTATCCGAGAGTGTGTTCTTCAATGCGCGGGGCTTAAAGCCTTTTTTCTTTTTCAAGATATTCAGGTGGATGACCCCGCCCAAACTTGCGGAAAGGAAACCGAGTGCCGCGACCGTCAAACCGAAGTTTGCGCCATCGACAAAGCCGTGATCCTGTTCATAGATATTCCCGTAGTTGAGCGCTTGCCCTGTGCCTTGCCCAAACCCAAACGGCAGGAGTATGCCCGACGCTTTGAACAGGGTTGGCATAGCCACGTATGCGATGAGCAGAGTGATGCCCAGCCCGAGTACCGCCTGCAACAGGTAGGTGGAAACTGTGGTCACGCCGCTGTCGAAGATTTCACGCGCGCGCTTTTTGTTGAACTTTTCCTTTCCCATTTTCATAGACGACGCGATAAAGCCGAGTGCCAAACAATGGTAGGTAATCAGTTCGAACGTTTGCATTCCGTTGCCGCCGAAGAATTCGGTGTTGTAGATCAATTCCCCTGTGATTGCGCGATAGATGGTGGAGATTAACAGGAGAATAGAACCTGCTAAAACGGACGTCGGGATAAGAGATGCTCTAAGCGCGGGGATGTTCTTTTTCAGGATACTGCCGAGTAATAGGCTCATCAGCAGGATTGCAAGAATATTGATGAATCCCCAGTTGTTAAAGTCCGAGAAACTGCCCATTTGGTTCACCTGCCTGTATATTTTTATAATGATAGAACAGGTTGACAAACTTGACGGCGTTCATATGCTTATCGCCCTTGATTTGCCAAACGGTTTTATCGAAATAGAGATTGACTTTGTTCTTCCCAAGTACCGTGACGGCGGAGAGTTTGTCAAAACACAAGGTAATGTTTTCGCCGCCGTAAGCGAGTTCAAAACGGTCTCCGTATGCGGTGAATTTTGCATTTTTCGAGATCGGTTTTTTCCGCTTATAGAGTTGCACTTCGGAGAGTAAAACGTCCTTTTCTGCGAAAATAGGGGTATCCATGTACGGGGTTAAATCTAAATTTCGCATAAAATTACATTGTGCGTCGTACCATTCTGTTGTGAAACGATAGGGGAATGCGCTGCCCACGCCTTCCAACTCTTTGGTGGGGAGATAGCGTACTTGCTTGCCGCAACGGGTGCAGGTCAAAACGTCCTTGTTTGCATCGAAGGCGGTGATGCCGCAATCGGGGCAAACGTACATAGCGCGTTCCAACCCTTCGGCGAGACGCTTGTGGGTAAAGGTTGCGTCTGCAACCCCTTCGTTGACGTACAGTTCGCTTTGCACAAGTGCCAGCAATTCATCGTCGGAAAGGCTTGCGTATTCTTCGGGCTCAACCACTTTGGAAACGTAGCAACGCATTTTGCCCTTGCGGACGGTGTCGCTCCAACGGGGTTGCACACCGTAGCCCCCTTCCAAACGGTAGAAGACGAGCGGAAGTTTTAAAAGTTTAATCAAGCCGACGATGGCAGGGTTTATGTATTCGGTCTTACCGCTATAAGTGCGGTTGCCTTCGGGCGCGATAGCGATTGTGCCGCCTTCCTTTGCGACCTTGCGGCAATTCATAACCGCGTGTACGTCTGTCGTTTGCTTACGGATGGGGATGGGCGCAACCGCGTAGCGAAGAAGTTTGGAAACAAAGCCCATCGAAAAAATATCTTCCGTAGCCACATAGTAAACGGAGCCTTTGAATGCGAAACTCACGAAAAATTGATCAAAGCCTGTTTGATGGTTGAACAAAATGAGATAGGGTTGCCCTTTCTTTTGCGCTTTGAAGGGTTCAATCTTTGCCCTGTATTTTAGGTTGGAAACCGCTTTCAAAAAAGGATATGCCAGCGTGCGCACAATGGCGTGGCGGGGCTTGATCCATTTTTGCGGTTTATTTTTCTTTGCCATAACGTATTCTTCCTTTTCTTGCGTGGTTATCGCTATGGATACCATGGTTGTAGATTTTTCAACAAGTTCTCTTTTTTACATTATATCACCATTTTCCAAAAAATGCAAGGCAGAACGGAAAAAAGTTCGTTTTTTTTCACAATTTTTTCACAATGCCGTTCGCGCACATGATTTGGAAGGCGTACGCGGAGAGTAGGTCGTACCCGCAAAAAAACAAAACACTCCACAAAAAGCAGGGGGCCTAAGTGAAAACTTAAACTCCTGGCTTGACGCGATTACGAGTCGCGAATAATCGCTATGCCGTCGCATTACTTATGTAATGCTCCTTGCGGTTCGCCAAAACCATTTTTGTATAGGAGTGTGTCCTACGGTGTGTGAAAAAGCAAAAACCCTACGGCGGATTGCCATAGGGTTTTGCTGGTGCACCGTAAGAGGTTCGAACTCCTAGCCTTCGGTTCCGTAGACCGACGCTCTATCCAGTTGAGCTAACAGTGCGTTTATATAAGCACCTATCGTCAAAGAGCATATACAGTATAGAATCATTTCAATTATTAGTCAACTGTTTTTGACTCGTTTTACGAAGTTTTATAAAAAATTTCT
>JAZOLF010000035.1:0-5874 GCA_045652785.1 Candidatus Scatosoma sp.
AGAAGAACTCATTTATCTTGGCGAAAAAATTAGCCGTGTTGTCGTGGGGGAAGTGAAAGCGCTTGCGCCCCATCCTGACAGCGACCATATGCAAATCTGCGTGGTTGATTGCGGCGAAGAATACGGCAGAGATTTGCAAATTGTCACGGGTGCGCCCAACGTGTATGTCGGCATGAAAACGCCTTGCGCGTTGGATGGCTCGACGGTGGTGGAAAGCGATCCCAGACAACTCGAAAAGAATCCCGAAGGGATTAAGAAAATTAAGAAAGGCAAGTTGCGTGGCGTGGAATCTTTCGGGATGCTTTGCTCGGGCGAAGAACTCGGTATCAACGACGATTACTATGATGGCGCGGAAGTAAACGGTTTGCTCGATTTGGACAAGGATACCGCCGTTGGCACGGATATTAAAGAAGTGGTTGGTTTGGATGACTGGATTTTCGATATTTCTATCACCGCAAACCGCCCTGATTGCCAAAGCGTTTTGGGGATTGCACGCGAAGTTGCCGCAGTTTTGAAAAAGCCTTTGAAGCACCCTAACGTTTCCTATACGGCGAAAAAGAGTGGTGCTGCGCCCGTTGGCGTGGAAGTACTTGCGCCCGATCTTTGCCCCCGCTACGTAGGGCATTACGTCGAAGACGTAAAGGGCGGTAAAACGCCCGCTTGGATGCGCAAACGCTTGGCACTTTCGGACATTCGTTCCATCTCGCCTATCGTGGATATTACGAACTTTGTATTGCTTGAAATGGGGCAGCCTATGCACGCGTTCGACGCGGATGAAATCGGCGGTAGAAAGATTATCGTAAGAAGAACGACGGCTGGCGAAAAAATCATCACTTTAGACGAAAAAGAGTTTACGCTGAATACCGAAAACTTGGTGATTTGCGATGGGGATAAGCCTGTGGCACTCGCAGGGATTATGGGCGGCTTAAACAGCGGTATCAAGGATGATACGAAGAACGTGTACTTTGAATCCGCTAAGTTTGCGCGCGACAGCATCCGTAAGACTTCGCGTGCGCTTGGGCAGTCTTCCGATTCGTCTTCCCGTTTTGAAAAGGGTGTGGATACCTACACCAACGGTTTGGGGATGGCACGTGCTTTGCACTTGATTGAAGAATTTGGCTGCGGTACGGTCACCGATATTTGCGCGGACGTTTGCGCGGTGGATTTGACCGAACGCACGATGACCGCATCGGTTGAAAAAATCAACGCTTTGCTTGGCATTACCGTTCCGAATGAAGATATTTTGGCGATTTTGTCCCGTTTGAACTTCCGTCCCGAAATCGTGGGCGATGCCTTGACGGTGGTTGTACCTGGCTACCGTGAAGACGTGGATAACTATCCAGACCTTGCGGAAGAAATTATCCGTATGTACGGTTATGATAAGTTGACGCCGACCTTCTTGGCGGCGGCATCCGTGACGGGCGGCGGTTTGACGGATGAACAAAAGAAGGAAATGCACTTGAAGAACTTGATGAAGTCGCAAGGCTACTACGAAGCGCATAACTACTCCTTCTATTCTCCGAAAGATTTGGATTTGATGCGTATCCCCGAAGATGGCGCGGAAAGAAATGCGGTGCGCATTTTGAACCCCATCAGCGAAGAACTTTCCATCATGCGTACCTTCCTTGCGCCTTCGATGCTTGGTAACGCGGTGCGCAACATTCGCCGTGGCAACGACGAAGGTAGAGAATTTGAAATTGCAAACGTCTTCCTGCCCCGCAACACGGCGGCGAGCGAACAACCCGAAGAAAGAAAACACCTTGTGTTCTCGGTTTGGGGCGCAAAGTGCGATTTCTTTGATATTAAGGGTACGGTAGAAGCGATTGCGGAAACCTTCCATTTGCCTTTGACCTACGTTCGCGCGGAAAAAACCTATTTGCATCCCGGCGTTTCGGCAAGTGTATTGCTTGGTAAAACGGTGGTGGGGGAAATCGGTGAACTCGACCCTGCTATCGCCCTTTCGCTCGGCTTGGATAAGAAAGTATATCTTGGCGAACTCGACCTTGCGACGCTGGCGGAATCTCTGGACGATGCGGTTCGCTATACCAACCTTCCGAAATTCCCTGCGGTGCAACGCGACCTTGCGCTCATTGTGGATGAAAAACTCACCTGTGGTGAAATTGAAGACGTGTTGATGCACTCCTGCAAGTACGTGACGAAAGCGGTGCTCTTCGACGTGTATCGCGGCGGTCAACTTCCCGAAGGGAAGAAGAGTATGGCGTTCACGCTCACCTTTACCCCCGATGCAACGGCGGAAAAGGCGTTCACACCTGAAAATCTCGATAACTTCGTGAAGAAGATTTTGGGGAACCTGAAATTTAAGTTGGGGATTGAATTGCGCTAATGGGCAAGAGAGAACCGAAAATTAGCAGATGCGGATTTTTTAACGTGGATAAACCGTCGGGGATTGTTTCTTCGGCGGTTGTCAACAAGTTGAAATGGCTGACGGGGATGCCTTGCGGGCATATGGGGACACTCGATCCCCTTGCATCAGGGGTGCTGCCTGTCGGCGCGGGGAACGCTACGCGGCTGTTTGATTACTTCCTGGAAAAGGAAAAAGAGTACATTGCAGAGTTTACTTTCGGGGTTTCATCCGATACGCTTGATAGCACGGGAGAACTCGTTTATGGGGGGCATGTCCCTGGCGAAAGTGAAATTTTGGCGGTTTTGCCGACGATGGTGGGTGAGATTGACCAAATGCCGCCCAAGTATAGCGCGAAGAACGTAAACGGCAAGCGCGGCTACGAACTGGCGAGAGCGGGGATTGAATTTGAACTGCAACCCAAGAGAATCGTGATCCATGATTTAGAGTTGCTTGGCAAAAGCAGCGATGATACATTCCGTATGAAAATCCGTTGCGGTGGGGGGACGTATATCCGCTCAATCGGCAGGGATTTGGCTGCGGCACTCGGCACGAACGCGGTGATGAGTAGTTTGCGCCGCACGCAAAGCGGTGTGTTTACGGCGGAAAACGCCATTCCTTTTTCTGTGTTGGAAAAGGATCCGACGCCTGCGGAACTCGAAAAATATCTCATTCCGACCGAAAGCGTTTTGCCGTATTCGGTGTTGACGCTTGGCGGTAAGGGCTGGCAAAAGATTTTTAACGGCGTTGCGGTGAAAACGGATGCGCAGGATGGGCTCTACCTGTTTTACAACGAAGACGGCAGTTTTTATGGGATTGCCGAAGTGCAAAACGGGTTGGCTAAATTGAAGACAAAACTTTGTTTATAAGCGGTAAAATATGTTCAAAACGGTATCCTTTACGGCAAAACCGAATACAAATTGCGTGATGCTGCTTGGCGGCTTTGACGGATTGCACGTCGGGCACCGCCAACTTTTGGCGCGCGCAAAAGAGTACGGTTTGCCCGTAGGGGTGATGAGTATCGTTGGCGGAAAGGATGGCAGTTTGTTTACCCTTTCCGAACGGGAACGGATCTTTGCCGCGTCGGGCGTGGACTTTGCTGTGGAGTTGCCTTTTTTAGAAATTAAGGGGTTGTCTGCGGCGGAGTTCGTGAAAAAATTAGAAGAGCAGTTTGCGCCTGTGGCGTTCGTTTGCGGGGAAGATTTCCGCTTTGGACGGGGCGCGGAAGGCTCGGCGCATGCTTTGAAGGGAATGGTATCGGCGAAGGTGGATGTGTTGCCGCTTTTGGAAATCGGCGGGGAAAAGGTGAGCTCTTCGACCGTCAAGGCGTTGCTTTCGGCTGGGGAACTTTGCCGCGCGAACGAATTGCTCGGCGAACCGTTTTTCCTGATAGGTAAGGTCGCGGAAGGCAGAAAAGTGGGAAGAACGATCGGCTTTCCTACCGCGAATATCGTCTATCCTACGGAGAAGTATCCTATTCCGTTTGGGGTGTACGAAACCCAAGTGAATGTGGGCGGAAAGGTGTATCGCGCGATCACTAACTTTGGGGCGCAACCCACGTTTTTACAGGGGCAGGTATGCGTTGAAACACATTTGGACGGATTTTGCGGTAATTTGTACGGGCGTGAAATTACCGTTTTCTTTGTGAGAAAATTGCGGGATATAAGAAAGTTTGAAAGTGTGGACGGATTGCAACGGCAATTACAGAGTGATTTACGGAGCGTTAGAGAAGATGATTAAGTTTGGGCCTTCGGGCAACTGTGAAGATTTTTACGCGGCTGGGTACTCCCATACCGAACAGTCGGCGGCGTTTGTGAAAGGTTTAGGGTTGGACTGTTTTGAATATTCGTTTGGGCGCGGCGTGCGGATGACGGACGAAAAAGCAGCGTCTATCGGAAATGCGTTTGCGGATGCTGGGGTGGAAATCTCGGTGCACGCGCCGTACTTTATCAACTTTGCGAACCCTGACGACGAAATGGCGGAAAAATCCTTTGCCTATGTGCTGGATTCGGCTCGAATGGCGAAGAAAATGGGCGGAAAACGAGTTGTATTCCACCCTGCGGCGCAAGGGAAAGCAAGCCGCGAAGATGCGGTGCGATTGACCATTGAACGGTTGAAAGTTTTGCGTGATTTGCTGTATGAAAACGGCTACGGCGATATGGTGATTTGCCCTGAAACGATGGGGAAACTTGCCCAAATCGGTACGCTGGAAGAAGTAGTGGAGTTTTGCAAAATCGACCCTATTTTTACCCCGTGTGTAGATTTTGGACATATCAACGCCCGCGAACAAGGATCGCTGAAAACAGCGGCGGATTATAAGGCTCGGCTGCAATATATGATCAATGAACTCGGGGTGGAGCGTGTGAAGAACTTTCACGTGCACTTCTCGAAAATTATGTACTCGGTGAAAGGGGAAATCAAGCATTTGACCTTTGAAGACGACGTTTATGGCCCTGATTTTGCCCCCCTTTGCGTGGCGCTGAAAGAATGTGGCTTGGAGCCGTATATCGTTAGTGAGTCAGCGGGGAAACAGTCAAAAGAAGCGCAAGAGATGAAAAAAATGTACTTTGGGGCATAATAATTCTATATAGCCACTTGACGAAAGCGATTTTTTTTGCTAAAATAGGAGAAAGATGATGATTTGCACGAATGCACAAAAGGTTTTGAAAGCCAGCGGCGCAGATGCCGTATATACTTCCTGCGAATATATGATGCGGTATTTGACGGGCATGGCGGCGGAAGATGGCTGCGTGGTCGTCGATCAAAGCGGAACCACTTTTTATACCGATAGCCGTTATATCGAAGCGGCAAGGAAACTCTTCCAAGACACGGACGTGACACCTGCGTTCCATAAAAAGAGTGAAGTACTCGAACGTTTGGCAGGGTATTCGACGGTGGGGATTTCCTTCTCGCAAACAACGCACGCGGAATATCTCACTTTGGAGAAAGCGGGTGTGCAAGCGGTGGATGCGGATAAGGCGTTTACAGATTGCATGATCACTAAGTCGGAATGGGAACTTGTCAACATTGAACGGGCTTGCAATATTGCGGAAGATGCGTTCAATATGCTGCTCCCTGAAATCCGCGAAGGGATGACCGAAACTGCTGTGGCGGCGATGTTGGAATACAATATGCGCAAACTCGGCGCGCAGGGCTTGTCCTTTGAAACGATTGTCGCCTTCGGCGCGAATGGCTCGGTTCCCCATCACGAAACAGGCTTGACGACGTTGAAGTTTGGCGATTCGGTGTTGATCGACTTCGGTTGCCGCGTGAATGGGTATTGTTCGGATATTACCCGTACTTTCCTGTTCGGGGATGATGGCAAGCATGAAGAGTTTAAAAAGGCGTATAACCACGTTTTGGCGGCGCATAACTTGGCGCAGGAAAAGATTGTGTCGGGTATGACGGGCGCGCAGGCGGATGCTATCGCACGGGATTACTTGAAAACGAACGGTTACGGGGAATTGTTTACCCACTCACTAGGGCACGGGATCGGTTTGAATGTGCATGAA
>JAZOLF010000036.1:0-9776 GCA_045652785.1 Candidatus Scatosoma sp.
CGCATCAACGAAATTGCCGAAACCTGCGGTTTTAGCGACCCCGCCTATTTTTGCCGCGTCTTCAAGAAAGAAACGGGCCTTGCCCCGAATGAGTTTCAATTGCAGCTTTTAGATGACAACAAAATCTATCCTACCAGCGAAAATAAATAATTGTCAAACCACTTATTTAGCCACAAACATTGTTTCCACTATCCTTGTAAACACAATTCTATATACAAAAAGCCCCTCGGCATCCCCCGCCGAAGGGCTTTTACATTTTTGTTTTTTATGAATGTTAATATCTCTCTCGCTTGACGACTATTTCGCTTAAAACATAATACAAACCGTACCCGCAACTGCAAACACCAAGCTGACAAGTGTTTTTCTTGTCACTTTTTCACTAAAGAGCAATCCCAGCAAAGCCGACATTACCATAGAACCACCCGTTATTATAGTAAATTGAACCCCTGCTTCCACATATTTTGCAGTTATTGTCGTACACAGCATTGCAATACTATGTACCAACGTATATCCTATGCTGGAAGCGATTGCGATGCACCAACTCTTTTTCAAAGACGTACCCGTCACTTGGGCTTGCTCCTCCTTCAATATCGTTGGATTTTTTCGTTTTTTATATAGATAACTCCCCACAATCAGCAATCCAGACAAAACAAATTGCACCAAGTTGCAAAGGAACAAAAAGCCCGACGAGCTAACCGTTTCCATCATGGAATGTTGATGAACGTAAGTCAAAACCCCCGTTAAACCATTCGTCACAAAAATTAAAACAAAGCAAATTGCCGTCCCAAAATCTATCTTTTTCCCTTCTTCTTTTTGCAACGTAAATACCATCGAAAGCAATACGCAAGCAAGCGCCACTCCCTTAAAAATCGTCAACTTGTCACCGTTTGCAAGCCCGTACAAAAAGGGGAGCAACATTCCTCCAAGCATCAAAAACAAGGAATACACGGAAAGATTTGCCTTTGAAAGCGTTTTTGCGCTAAACACCGCGCAGAGAATACAATCAACGGCAAATAGGCACGCAATCCAAAAGGAAAACCATGTAAACTCAAGCCTACCTTTGTTTAAAACAAGAAAAAACGGAACAGCAAAAAGACAGGTCAACGCACTAAAAATCGTCGAATAAAAGAAGGTAGCGCCCTTTTCTTTTTGGTAACATTTCGTAAATACAAATTGCACGGAATATAAAACCGTTGCAAATACGACCATTAAATAATACTGAAACATATCACTTTTATCAAAAGGATTCGTTATCCCCTATTACACTTTCCCAGGAGAGTTTTCATCACGACTCTGCGTAAATGCCAACTGCGTATAGCCTGTTTTCGACTCTAAATCTGCACGCCACTTTCTTTCCATCTCTTGATAGATACTATCATCAATCTCAGGGTTGCCCTTCGAATAAAAAGGAAGTACCTGTTCGCCCGCAATGTCAGGATCCGTACAAGCAACATCATTTCTATATTTTTCGCGCGTAGTTTTATCTCTCATATTCGGAATCTCAACGGGAACACCGCCATTCAAAATAGAACGATATGCCATTAAACCGCAAAGCCCCATATCCAACGCCTCATATACGTCAATAATATCCGCATTTTCATTCCCACGAATTTTTTCGACAAAATGGTACATTGACCAGTAATCGGAGCCACCATGCCCGAAATATTCCACTTTTTGAAGTTCAGGATCAAAGTCGGATGGCATATAGGATTCCACGGGATGCTGTTTATATTCCCCAGAATACTTGTCCGCATTGATATAAATCCGCGACATTGCATTCGATAAACCATACGAGCCTTCATTCGGATTCGCAACCAACTCGGCATCCTCTCTTGCCGTTTCCATTCTGCCTTTACTACCGTAAATAGAATACCAAATGGAATCTTTATACAAGTCACCGTGGATACTCTTTGCAACAGCGCCGTTCTCAAAGGTAACCATTTCCAAGCCAAACGCTCCACACGCACGCCCCGTACGCATTCCACGCTCATTGATAGGCCCTTCAAAACCGACAACCGACACAGGACGAAGCCCCGTAATATGCACAAGCGGACCAAACGAATGCGTGCAATAATAGGTTGCGTACATTCTGTTGCGCCAATGATTTTTATCGCCATAAGTAATACTCGGCCAAATGGGTTCACAGTTGTGCACATATTCCCCTTCACCGTATTCGAACTCCCCGATTTTCCCTTCACGATACAAACGGCGCATTTCCATAGGGCCCTGCATATAACAATAATTTTCGCCATAAGCGTATATTTTCCCCGTTTCCTCTACCGCTTCCACCAATTCTACGGCTTCTCTCAAGGTCTGCACAGGAAGAACTTCCGAAAAAACATGCTTCCCCGCTTTCATCGCTCGAATAGCAAACGGAGCATGCTCCGTCGCATAATTCGCCAAAACGACAGCATCCATATCGTGTTGAATAAAATCGTCAAAATTATCATAATAGGCAATATCCATGCCTGCGTTTTGCACCTTTTGACGCTCCAATCCTTCCTTCCATTTATCACAAATTGCAACGACTTCCGCATTGCCAGCCGCCCTACAATAATTGATCATACTCGTACCACGATAACAACCCAAGACACCAATTCGAACTTTCTTCATTCCAAAATCCCCTACTTTGTAATTTTCTTTTTATTATAGCAATAATTTTTTTTAATAGATATAGAAATTTTACTTGTATATATGGAAAATATTCATTTTTTTGTTGACTTTCCCTATCAAATACTGCATAATAGAAGAAAAAACAGACAAGGAACTTTCCATGAAACATTCCAACATTTGCTTTTTTATCCCCAAGCAAGATGTAATCGAAGGGCTAAACTGTGTCCATTTCGTTCTCGAAACATCCTTAGAAATCATCCGTAAACCCAAATTTCTCTCCCTGTATCATCTCTATCTTGTGGTAGAAGGAAATGGAATTTTACACTCGCGCACGCACAATACACAACTTCACGCAGGCGATATTTTCTTTGGGTTGCCCGCTGTACCATTCAGCATTGAACCATCCGACAACTTTAAATATATTTATATCAGCTATTTCGGCGAACGGGCGAATTATCTATCCGATAAACTTTGCATCAATGAAAAAAATTGCGTATTCCGCGGTTTTCATTCGATCATTGAGTTTTGGCAAAACTCATTAGGCATTCCTGCGGAAATCGCCCAACTTCGCAGCGAAAGCCTTTTGCTATACACTTTTTCAGCAATTCTCGCTAAATACTATTCTCTCGAAAATCAGTCAACAACAGAAAGCGTTGCCAACACAATCAAAGTATATATAGAAGAGCATTTTACCGATTCGCAACTTTCGTTAGAGAGCATAGGTAAAGCTCTTTCCTACAACCCCAAATACCTTTCATCGCGATTTAAAAATACGTTTCATATCGGTATTTCCAACTATATTACAGCGAAACGCATCCAATACGCTTTTACCTTGATGAATCAAGGTGTGTCTATCATCAAGAATATAGCTTCGCTTTGTGGTTTCCGAGATCAATTATATTTTTCAAAAGTATTCAAAGAAACGACAGGGCTTTCTCCACGTGCCTACTTACAGCAACTGACCACCCAGCATTAGCCATCCCCCCAATGAAGGAACTCGAATCCTTCCGATGATACGCTGAAAGCCTTAAAAACAAAGGCTTTTAGCCATCTCTATCCAAATTGTTTCCAAAAACGAATCTCATTTATAAAGGATAAAAACGCGTGGATTTCACCCCACAATCCGCCCCACAATTTACCCCGTGGCAAAAAATATAAAAAAATACACGATTTACTGCCTTTTATGCAACAAATCGTGTATATTGGCTGGGGATAAGTGATTCGAACACCCGAATGACGGGGTCAGAGTCCGTTGCCTTACCGCTTGGCGAATCCCCATTGTATTTTAGGCGGTTTTCTCGCCCCTTTACTGGCGTTATTTTAACAAACTTTTTCATCTTTTGCAAGCATTTTTGCGCCTCTTCGCAAAATTTATTGAAAAAACTTTTCCGCGCTCCGACACCCCACCACAAAAAAACCGCCCTTCGGCGGCTTTCTTTTATACTTCGTATTTGGCGCAAAGGGTCAACAATTTAGACAAAAGACCCGAGAGTTCTCCCTTCTCGTATGCGGAATAATATTCCTTCATCGCATACCTGCCCAGGTCTTTTCGCAATTTTCGGGCAATTAAACTATCTGCGCCCGACAACCGTTTTTCCGTCAATGCATATAGAAGTTTTTGCGCGTGCAGCAGGTTTGCATCCGTGGGCAGCCGTTCCTCACTCGCCACCGCCAAAGTCGTTTGCAGCCGCATCCGCAAATACCTGTTTCGGCTATCAGGCAAGCGCTCTTCCATCCGTCCTTTTTGTGCGCAGTATTTTTTCTCTGCTTGCCGCCGTTTGAGCAAAGCCACACTCCAAGCCGCAACCATTGCCGCCGCACCTGCCAACAGCCATATCCAACCGTATTTTTCCATAGAAAAAAGCTCCCTTTCGTCCGTCCGTTAAAGGATAGACAAAAAGACAGGCTTTTATTCCTATTTGCATAAAATATAACCGATTTGGTTATTCGATGGGCATTTCAAACCCGTAGAAAATATTGACAATCGTACACGAAATTTTATCCATCGGGATTTTGAGTGCCTTAGAAACCGCCATTCGATACAGCCGAAGTTGCATCGCATAGGTTTTGAACAAGGACTCCTGTCCCTTGCGGGAATACTTATAGTCGATGATCTCCGCGCACCCATCGCCAACCGCCAACAAGTCGATCGCACCCTGGAACAGCATATCTTCGTTGCAGGAAGGACAATCTTCGCAATCATCGCCCACCATAGCAAGCACTTCGGACGACGGCAAAGCAGTCAAAAATTGCTGTTCCTTATACAATCGAACGTCACGCAAGCGATAGAACACGGGGTTCGAGAGTACGTCCACCAACTTCTCTGCATCGAGTACGGCAAGATACTCTTCGGGGAGTAATTCCCCTTCGCGCATCACGGCAAGACTTTCGTCCACGAGTTCGCGCAACCCATCGCGGTCGCCCTTAACGTCATCAAGCAACGCAAAATCAAAATGTTCCAAAAATGCGTGATAAGCGCTCCCTTTTACGGTGTCCGTTTCGCTATCCGCAGGCTCTTCGCCCGACGTTTCATCCGCTTCCACAAAAGCGTGCACCCGCTCTTCGGGGGTCTTTGCTTCGAGCAACTTCATCAGCGCAGTCGGGGACGTCTTCGCGGGCATATTTTCGCATCCCGAATGGCTATATTGCCACCCTTGCGCAGCGATAATCTTCTGCACCAACTCTTCATCCGCATCCACAGGCAAGGCTTGGCGTTCCAAATACGGTAATTCCACACCTGCCCCCTCCATTTTGTACTCCTGCCACAAAGAAAAGTCGGTAATCTCTTGGAATGACTTTCCGTAATAAATATCGGGGAAAGGATTTTCTTCGTTGAAAATCATATGCAACGCATACTGCGCTCTGGTGAGAGCAACGTAGTACAAATTCATCTCATCGCGGACGGTTTCCAACTGCTCACGGCGCTTGTATAAAAGACGCAAAAGCGTGGAAGAATAGGTCATCTTTTCGGGATCGTACGCTTTGAGCGCGAGCCCATAACCATCCACGTAGAAACTTTCTTTTTTCTCATCGTCAAACATAAATCCGCGCCCCAGCCCCGACGCGATTACAACGGGGAATTCCAACCCTTTCGAACCGTGCATCGTCATCACGTGAACGGCATTTTCGCCACCATTTTCGAAATAGTAAACGGTGTTGCCCAGCATCTTCAATCTTGCCAAGAATGCGTGAACGTCGAGCGGCTCCGGGTTGCGCGTTTCTTCAATGAAACGATGGATCCGTTTCAAGCAATTTTCCCCGTTGATGCCGCCAAGCAAGCCCGCTTCCATTTGTTTTTCCGCGACCACGCGGGTAAGCACTTCCCCCGCGTCTTTCACTTGCGCAAACCTGCGGATTTCTTCGTAATAATCAAAAAAGTCACGAAGTTTTTGCGCCGTTTCGTCCGTATAATTGTCCTTATATTGATGGCAAGCGCTGCGGAAATTGATATGCACGGACCCTTTCGTCCCCAAACGAATCGCCGCCAAATCATCTTCGGTCAATCTGCCGATCGGAGAGAGCAAAACACTGGCCAAAGGAATATCCTGCTGTTTATTATCAATGAGTTTCAACAGGTCAATCAGCACCTTGATTTCAGGAAAATCACAAATATTCAAAGGCGATTCGGTAGAGATAGGCACGCCTTCCGCCGCCAAAGCACGGGCAACGTCCCCTATTTCCCCTTTCTTCCAACGGTCCAAAACGGCAATATCCGAGTAGCGCACGGGCAAATACTTCCCTTTTTCCACGCTGTAATATTCCGATTTCAACTCCCGCTCGATAATTTCACGGATTTTCTTCGCCAGCGTGGATAATTCCATTTCCCGTTTCGCGGTGTTCTCCATCACGGAATAGACCCCCGAAATCGGCGCAGCCTTTTCTCGTTCATTCTTGCCGATAAAATGCACCTGCACCCTACCTGTGCCCTGCTCGTACAATTCCCCAAACGCCATTACGCCGTCGTCCTTGTAGGAAACTTCGGTGTTTTTATCGGTCATAATACGCGTAAATTGTTTGTTTACGGCGTCCAAAATGGGGGATGCGCTACGGAAGTTTTTGGTCAATTTGAGTGCGTGCATCCCAGGCGTTGCGCGGAAGAGTGCATACTTGTCCGCAAAGAATTTTGACTTACTGCCGCGGAAAGCGTAAATCGACTGTTTCACGTCGCCAACCAAAAACAAGTTCTCGCCCGAAACTGCGTTGATGATGGCTTCCTGCACGGGGTTGACGTCCTGATATTCGTCAACGAATACATAGTCATATTTCCCGCGCATTTCCGTCACAACGTCGTCCAAGCGCAAAAGCCCGAGTGCGATATGCTCCAAATCGTTATAATCGAGCAACCCACGCAATTTTTTCAAACGGCTGTATTCTTTATCAAAGCGGATCACGTACACACCAAGCGGTTTTGCCAGCGCCATCGAAAGAGAGAATCTTCTACGCTCTTCTTCCCGCGTTTTCAAAGTTTTCTTACCGTTCTCATCGTCGTTTTGCTTTTTGATTTTGGCACGCAATTCTTCCATCTTTGCCGCCGCAGCAAGCAATTCAGGGGGATCGTTGTCCGCCATTTTCGGCTTATTCGGCAATTTTCCCCATTCGATTTTTGCAAGAGTAAAAATATCCCCCGCGTCGATCCATTCGTTGAGTTTATCCATCAGCGCCGCACAATGATTGACGGCATCCGTACGCCCTGCTTCGTCAAAAATAGCATACAGTTTGGAGAGTTCTTCGCGGTAGATTTTACACTTATTCACATGCCAAGCAAACAGTTCATCGCATACCTGGTCGAACTTTTCGTCGCTATCGTCGCCAGATTCTTCTAACTCCTTAACGTAATCGACGTGCGTGCGCACCGTGGAATGGGTTTTCAAAATCACTTCGCGCAAAGGGTTGTCATTCTTCTTTCTAAAATAGACCGACAGCAGCGTTTTAAAATCTTCTTCATCCTTCGCATACGCTTCTTCGAACAGATTTTCGATCGCACGCGCGCGAATTGCCGTTCCGTTCGCATCGTCTTCCGCCATGATCCCAAACTTATTGCCGACTTCGGTCAAATAAAAATGGGTACGAATGAGTTTTGCGCAAAAGGAGTGAATGGTGGAAATATCCGCAAGCGGCACCAAGCGGTATTGCGCCTTCAAACGCTCCTTGTCTTCCAAAGAAGTTGCAGGGTTGTTGATTGCTTTCACCAACGCTTTGCGGAGTTTATCTTTCATCGATGCCGCCGCTTTTTTGGTATAGGTGACGGCAAGAATTCGGGTGACGTCGATCTTCTTATCGCAAATCAAATCAATCATCTTTTGGATCATCACCGTGGTTTTGCCGCTCCCTGCGGATGCAGAAACAATCACTCTGCCCTGCTTGTCGATTGCATCCTGTTGTTCGGGGGTAAACTTACTCATCTCCGCGCTCCTTTTCCTTTTCTTTTTCCGCTTTCACCGCTTCTACCACCTGTTCGGAAGAAACTGCGCCCATCTTTCTAAACGTCAACCGATCCTTCTGGAAACCGCACATCCCGCCAAACTTACACCACTTACAAGCGTTGTTCCCACTGTCCCGCTGGACGGGGGAAGGCGCAATAAACCCACGTCGGAGTTCTTCTTTCGCCGTAGCGGAAACGTAGTCCGCATAGTCCAAGAAATGCAGGAACATATCACCAGGCATCGCCTTGCCTGCTTTCTTTTGTTGTAAACCAGCGTCAAAGTGCTGGCTCTTTTCTTCGCCCGTCAAGGTCGTATCCCCCGCCTTGATTGCGCCCGCGTCGCTATTCAAGAATCCGCGCATACGGAAACGCCCTTCATCGGTGTCGGCATATCCCACAGAGGCAGGGAAATACAACACTCCCGCAGGAATTTTATCCGTTTCTTGGCGGAGTGCGCTCATATACAGTTGCATTTGCAGTTTCAAGCCCGCATAGTAATCCTTCACGTCATCTTGGATCGCGCCTGTTTTATAGTCAACCACGCGGAAATACTGCTTATTTTCGTCCACGCGATCAACTTTCCCTTTTAGGGTGGGGGTTTTGATTTCTTTTTCACAAATCACGTCGGTAAACGCCGAATCAATCAGTTGCTTAAAGACAACCGTCGCTACCTGCACCCCTTCGGCAAGAAGTTTTTCCGTCGAATACACCCCAGCCAAAGTATCTTCTTTGGGCAATAACTTCTCATTCGTCAGAAGTTCACGACCCTTTGCTTCCACAAACTTCGCAAACGCATCCATATCAAATTGTTTGCGCTTTTCCCCATCCGTTTCCTTGAACACTTCGGACATATCTTTCATCACAAGTTCCAGCAATTTGTGTATAAAGTTCCCTGTATCAACGGCAAGCACGGCTTGTTCCTGCCGCTCTTCCAAGTACAACCCATAGGACGCAAAACATTGATACGGGCAAGAAAAATACTTTTCCAAAAGGCTGGGCGACACCCTGCCTTCGGGCATAAAGAGTTCTTCCCCGCGCGCCAAGAATTTTTCCGTTTCTACCTTACCTTCGATGGCCGCAGGCAAAGCCCCTTGTCGGGAGAGCGCTTCGTACAAGGACGAATATTCTTTTAAGGAGTCGCTCTTTCTTTCATCATACGCGTTCTTTTCCACCAACAACTGGCGCACAGACGGCGAAACCGCGCTGCAAAGATAGGCAAAGTCTGCTTTCGATACCCCTTTTTGGTGGGGAATCGGCAAGCCTGCGCCCGTAGTAAATACTTCGCCCACGTAGCGGAAGACGTCCGAAAGCGCGGGTTCTTCGCCGTTCGAGCCGAGCGAATACAACAGGTAGAGCGCATCCGTAAAGGTACACAGGTTGAGTGCCATACTTTCACGGTTGCGCATATTTACTTCTTCAACCATCGGTTCTAACACCGCTTGGATTTCTTTGAGTTTCAACTTATCTTGATCCGTAATCAAGTTTGCGTCGTCGGACGCACGGGGAACGGCATCCGTCATCCCGAGCGCAAACAACACTCGGGTACGTTCAATACGGCTATCCGTCAAATCCCCGACGAACACCGCATCCAGGCGCAAGGGGTTGGGCGCAATCTCCGTCGCTTCCAAACCATCCGCAAGCAGGGTATAGAAGTTGTCCAACGACACCTGTTTGCCCCCTACCAGCAATTCCGCTTCTGCCAAAACACCGTTTAATTTCTTTTCGATTTGCGAAAGATAAC